>NZ_JACHGO010000005.1:300000-381395 GCF_014202345.1 Desulfovibrio intestinalis | reverse complement strand
TGACAACTTTGTTGGTAGCCATGGAGGAGAGGGTACACCCAATCCCATTCCGAACTTGGAAGTTAAGCTCTCCATCGCCGATGATACTGCATAACATCATGTGGGAAAGTAGGCCGCTGCCAACATCTTTTAAAAAGCCCTTCGCTGCTAAAGCGCGAAGGGCTTTTTGCTGTTCTTTATCCAGTACAAACCTCCGCTCATTTATCCAACATCAACCTCCGCAAAACTCCTCCCCATCTATTCCTCGCGATGATATCCTTCGCCATCACTGCAGTATTCCTTCTTTCTCTGACTGTGCTGCTAAGCAGCTAAGAAATTGGCACGTGCAAAAGACTCATTTAGTCTGAAGTCATAGCCGAAGATCCATTTAATCTTGAGAACGCTGCGCCTTCACACGTTCTGACATCCATCACAGGTTGTCGCGCAAGCAATTTATGGGCGCGAAGCTGTAGGTAATGAAATTCTCACTTGAGACACCTCATGAAGTTCTGAGTCAGAATCTGTTTATGAAGACGCGGCTGGCCTGGCGAAGAGGTTTGCCTTCTTTCTAGCTAAGGTAACTTCTCATTTGGGCGGCCTGCGCAGCGGGCGGCAGAAGGGGCCTGTTAGGGGCTGCGCCCCTCCGAGGCACCCTCTGCACACCCCCCGGAACACCCGCAAAGTTTTACAATACGCTACGGTAGCGATGGCTGCGCGCCTCTTGCTGCGGGAGCTTCCTCGCTCCGCGCGCAATGCCATCGTTGGGATCGGCTTTGAGAGGTGAAGAAGGCACGCAACCGCTTGCTGTCACGTTTGTTAGGTGCATGAGATTTTTGAAAGTGCGATGATTATTTCCACTGTCGTGACATACTATGCAGTTTTCAACATACTAACAGTTTTCGGTAACGTTTCAGGGCACGGAGTTGATCTATACTAATCCCATTGTGGTTTGTCAGATAATCCGAGGCAGAGGGTTGAGCGGCACACGGCATTTGCCAGTTAGTTGTTTTGCGTCGCAACCTTCTTCCAAGCAATTTCTTTGATGAGCTATTCTTGATTAGAGAAATATTTTACTGTCGGATGCCTTTATGAGTGCAAACACATATTGAAGTATGAAAATTGTTGTCAGTTTACCGTTCTTACACAGTACTATGCACAAGTATTGTATGCTTTGCTCAATGACAGTGTGCATAAAATATATTTCGATTTTGTGTTTGAGGGGGAGACTTGGAGCTTTGGGATCGTGAATTGGCATTATCGGTGAAGATTATTTATTTTGCTACTACAAGATAGGACTTTTTTTAGAATATTTTTACAGCTGATTCTGCCAAACTACATTCTTTGTTGATAAATAGTGTGTTAAGTAAGCTGGTTACTAAATCCTACACAACGCGCCTTCAAATAATCATTTTGTACACGCTGTTTGCGTTGCTGAAGATGTCAGCCTTTTACTTTTTCGAAAGGAGGAACAGTTAAGCGATGGCCTTCTTTAATGTGAAGGTAGATAGGCACCGAGATTTTTGGATAAAATGTTGGCCAAAGGATGAAAAGGGTCGCAGTTATTCTTTGCTTTTGTCTGTTGTCAGTAGCAAAACGGCCCCGAGAACAAGTGCACTTCCTACCCAGCCAAGAGGGGTGAAATTTTCGTTCCAAAACAGCCAAACCCACAGGGTGCCAAGCACGGGTTCCAGATGGCAAGTTACAGCGGCACGCACAAGGCTGATTCGCTTCAACCCCATGCCATAACAAAAATAGGCCACATAACAGGTCAAAAATCCAATAACTACAAGCCAAAACCAAACATCAGGCTCATGGTTGAGGTGAATAGGTTCAAAAAGTCCCAAAGCAACACAACCACCAATAAGCATATAGCCGTAAATGGCGGCTGTTGAGTAGCGCGTCTGCCACCAGCGGTAAAAAGGGTAGTGAGTTGCATAGCAAAAGCCCGCAAGCAGACCACAGATTATACCCATCGTGGATGTTTCACCTGGGATGCTGCCCCCCGTAAAACAAACCAGTGTAGTGCCTCCAAGAGCTATACCAATAGCCAAAGTCTTACGTTTGGTAATATGTTCATGAAAGAGCATTCGGGAGAAAAAGGCCACCCAAACTGGTGCGGTGTACAAAAGTACTACAGCTGTTGCCCCGCCGCTGAGTTTGATGGAAATTTGCATGGCAGCGAAGAAAATCGCTGTTCCCCAGAGTCCGAAAAGCATAAAAATCAGCGCATCGCGAAGTTTTACTCGTAATGAACCGGTCAGCGCGGCATGAACCATGAAGCATATGCAACCGATGCCCGCTCGCCAGAAGGCTGTTTCAAGAGGTTGGACTCCGCCAGCGATGCAAAACTTTGATGCAACGCCCAGCAGAGACCAAAAAAAAGCCGCGAGCAAAATCCAGAGGTAGCCGCTTCTCTCTGTGCTTTCTTGAATCACGGATTTTCGTCCATACTTCTGTTATACACAATTAGCTCTTTTTAAGTAGATGTTGGGTTATCCAGTCCCAAACCTTGCAGCACCATACTTGCTATTTCCGTCTGATTGGCAGGCATCGGCAAGCTTTCCCAAGCTGGGCCAAAAAGCCAAAACGGAACTCGGCGGATGATTTCGGTATTATCATTGTGGCAGTGGTCTTCATCCATGCCGTGATCACTGGTCACAAGAACTGAGTACCCCTGTTCTTGCCACAGGGGCAGCCAGCGGGCCAGCAAGCCATCAACACAACGTGCAGCATTGCGATAATTGGGGCTGTGAACGCCGTGGCAGTGTCCGGCGTAGTCAATGCCCATCGTGTGAACCATTAGGAGATCAGGCTCAAAACTCTGACAAAGCGTTGCAGCATCATTAAAAAGCTCGCTATCCGGATAAGCATCATTGCAATAAAACAGGCCGTGTTCAATTGGCATGCCGGGGGCATTCGTCAAACGATGGTATACCGGATCAAAGGGCGTTGTATTGCACAGTTCGCTCATCCAGTAGTATGCGGCGGCGGCGGTTACAAGGCCAGCTTTCTGTGCTCTGGCAAATATGGTGGGTGCGGGGCAGGCCCTTTTATCATCATTGTGCAGGATACCGCTTTTTGCAGGAGGCAAGCCGCAGAGCAATGTTGCATAGGTGGGGCGAGAAAGCGGAGGAAGAAAGCAATCAAGTTCAGTGTACCGAGCTTGGCCAGCCTCTTCAAGCGCCTGGGGATAAGAAAGGCACCGTCGAGCAGTAGAGGCGGTAAGGCCATCAAGCAGTACAAGCAGTATGCGATTCATTACCAGTCCCCAGCACCCTCAGGACGCAGCCCAAAGTTTAAAGAAGGGGCTATTGCCCGCAATTGGGCAGCTGTAACCCCTTTGACATCATAATTTTCACGCAGCCAACTGAGGTAGTTGTAAATTTTTTTGTATAAAGCATCCGCTGCTGCTTTATCAGGAATATTGGGGGATCCGCCGGGCAACATTTCAGAGGAATGCCAGAAAAGACTAAGTACCTTTCCGCCACGGCGGATCAGCATCTTGGTAGCGGCGCGCATGATGGCCTGGCTATGCCATACTGGATTGGGACTCAAAGCGCTCCAAAAGTGGAACGAGTCGGCCATTGGTTTCTTGTGAGTCAGTTGATACCAAGCTCGTGCTAGAAGTGGGTGCAAGGGCAACTGGGTGACTGGAGATTCCAGAAGTCCCGGTGCATCTTTGAGCCAATATGGGGTGGTTGGAGCCAGAAAATGATCGGGCCCACCTCGAAAAATACGCAAGGGGCAGACGGAACTGTCAAATGTGATGCCTTCCTCCGCCAATAAAGGGCGCACGCTCGACTTCAAGTCCCAGCGGCCCATACGAAAACTGGTCAAGGGCGCACCCTGAAAATCATGACCAATATCGAGCAAAGTTCTTAGCCGCTGCCGCAGAAGTTCACGGGGCAGTTGATCCGTGCGGGTAGGTGCCCCATCCGTCTGGACCGGGTCTTCTTCACACGAAAGTAGTGGGGGAGTGCTCCAATGATGAAGGTGGGCAGCAATTTCAGCCTGGCAATTGTCACGCATCCAGGCTAGGTGCGGCCTAGCTTCAGTGCTGGCAAAAACTGTATGGGCGCAAAATAGAGTCAAAGGGAAGCCCAGATCATGTGTTAAAGGCGCAAGTTGGGGGAGCAGAGCCACGTTGCGTACTCCGCAATCCGAGGCAGCATACTTTCCCGAAAAGAGTCCCTCTTCTTCCACATCTAGACTGACAATGACGTAAATTGGCTGGCTGATCGCCTGCTTTGTCGTGGGTGTTTGGGTCATGTGAATATTGTATGCTCAACTTCCATGTAAGGCAACGCAACGGTGCGTCAACAAAAGGGGATAGCTATCTGCCACATGAGCAGAGCCTTACTTGCAAATAGCGCGGGAATACATGAATATGGGCGCAATCGTTCGTCAAGGCAAGCGTGACCTGCCTTGAACTGATGTTTATATGTAAAAGCCCTGGAGGCTTTTATCCCCTATAAGGAGAATCATGCCCTCTTCACCTTTGCGCGTTCTTTTTCTGATGGAAGATCTCTGTTATGGTGGTACGCAGCGTCAAACCCTTGAATTGGCGCAACGTCTCGACAGACAAAAATTTACCCCGGTAATGCTCACACTTACAGGCCCGACAGATTTGGACGCAGCTGTCAAAGACGCAGGTATTGAATTGCACCATCTCGGGGCGGGACGGCATGTGCCGCCAACGTTCTTTTTACAACTTGCAACACGCCTGAATTTGCTTGCTCCTGATATCATTATGCCATGCACCGCGTTACCCAATATCTGGGGCCGTATCTGGCCGCGCACCCAACGATTCTGGAAGAGAGGGAGCAAAAGCCCCCGGATAGTAGGCACATGCCGTGGCGGCGGGGCACCCGCGCGGCAGCATGAACGGTTTCTATGGCGGTTGGCTGATCATATGATATGCAACTCAGAAGCGTTACAGAAAATACTACTGAATTTTGGCGTTCCTCAGCAGCGGCTCAGTTATATTCCCAACGGCGTTGATACTGATTTTTTTGCGCCCTCAGAACCTGCTCCCTCGCGTCGGGATCCGCTCATACTGTGTGTAGCCCGGTTGGCTGGCGACAAAGATCATATGACACTACTGAGAGCCTTTGATATTGTGTTGAAAACTCATCCATCTGCTCGTTTACGCCTTGTGGGAGACGGCCCTGAAGAGGCTGTGCTCAAGTGCTGGGCTACGGAAAATCCGGCCGGCTCCAGAGTTGACTTTGTTCCTGGCGGATTGGATATGCGCACTCATTACGCCGCCGCAAGAATTTTTGCCCTGTCTTCTGCTCGTGAAGGGCAACCTAATGTCATTCTTGAGGCGATGGCTTGTGGTTTGCCGGTGTGCGCGACTTCGGTAGGGGGGATTCCCCGTCTGGTTGAGCAGGAAGGAAGTGGGCTACTTTCGCCAGCAAGTGATGCAGCTGCCTTGGCTCGCCACTGCTGCAGATTGTTAGACGGTGATGCCCTGTGTGATTCCATGGGGCTTGCCGGAAGGCAACGGGTTGTTAGAGATTTTTCTTTCACAGCCATGGTAAACGCTCATGAAGACGTTTTCAGCCGACTGAAATGAAATGTTTGCATTTGCGTATGGGAGGTTTTTTATGAAAAAAATTAAAGTAAAACTTGAAGTCTTCAGGCGTTCAGATATGAAGACAATTGACTATAAATCTATTGGTGGCGTTCTGGAGCTGTGCCCTTTGCGCCGCAACGTCTCTGGGAGGGGCACGAAAACTCCTTTGAACCAAAATATCTGCGCGCTGATATGCTTTACTGTGCTGATCTGCGTCCTTGTGTTCAGCCAAGAGGCTTTTTCAAAAGGCGCTTCACAAGAGGAACTGCCCTCTGTTGGGGCCGTTCCCACTAAAGCAATGGGCGAGGTTTCCTCTACTTTATCCAGTGAAGAAGTTAGTGGTTTGCCGTCAGAGCTTCAGGAGCGTCCAGTAGAAGTGCGGGAACTTTGGACGGGCTCTCTTTATTCCTCAACCTACAAGGTGGGCGTGTGCTTCTCTGCCGATGGAAATGTGCGTGGAGTCGTACAGTTACGCCTGTACAATGGGCAAGTTGACGTGTACCACATTGTGGGAAGCGTTCAAAATAATGAAATTCAGGCACGCCATTCTTCAGGCCATACATTCAAGGGGCGTCTGGTTCCCGGAGACAAGGTCGAGGGAACCATCAAACTGAAGAATGGCATGAAAGTGCAGCTTGAGGGAAAGCGCACTTACGATGTTCCCCTTGCCCCTGAAAATTGCGCTCCTCTGCCAGAATAGGCAGTAGTGCAATCGCGGTGACACTGCCCTCTGTCTTAGTTTCTTTTAAGGAGTAGTTATGTTCTGGCTCTGGTTCGTGCTGGCGGCTTTTAAATGCGTATTGCTTTATGTTTTAGCAAAAACTGGCCAATCCCTGCCACGCCGTGCCCGGCTTGATGACGCTGCCAACCGTGCTTTGCCAGAAAACCGTTGGCCTTCTGTAGGAATGATTGTGCCTATGGCCGGAACGGATAGGCGTATGCCCGCTGCGGTGAGAAGTCTTCTCATTCAGAACTATCCGAAATATATTCCAGTTCTAGTTACAGCTGAAAATGAAGAGCCAGCAGCAGAGCTTGTTCGGCGTATTCAGAAAGACTACCCGCATGTTCGCCATGTGGTGGCGGGGCCGGCACATAACTGTGGGCAGAAAAACCACAACAGCCTTCGCGGCGTAGCTGCAGTGAAGAATGAAGTTGACGTGTTTGTTTTTTGCGACAGTACGCATATGGCCAAGCCTGACTTCTTGCGCCATCTTGTTGGACCGCTTGCAGCGGGTGAAGCTGAATTTTCAACTGGCTATCATGTGGTGATTCCGAATGACCACCGCCCAGTAACTCTGGCCTATGCCATGTGTGTTTTGCTTATGCGTCTTTTGCAGGCTGTGTCCTCGTTTACCCAGTTATGGGGAGGGGCGATGGCAATGACGCGCGAAGCTTTTGGCAGATATGCTGTCGAGGAGTTGTGGGCGTGCAACGTTGTTGATGATTGCTCACTTTCTGCCCGTCTTCAAAATTTGCGAGTGCCTGTACGATTGTGTCCGGGGGCTCTTTTGCACACTGAGGCCACAAAACATGAGCGTCATGTCTGGCGAGCCTGGATGGATAGGCAGGTGCTTTTTCTTAAATTTTGTATGCCCTTGCAATGGGGGCTGTTGGGTTTCATGTGTATAGCGATGGCTGTGCCGCCATTGATGGGCGTACTCATCCTGCTGGGCGGACTTTTCAACGTAAGCAGCGCCTTGGCTGTATTACTTGTTGTGCTATGGGTGATCCTGTTGGCCAAAGTACTGCACTTGTGGAGAGGGCTTTTGCGGCACTCCATTTCATTTAGCAGATGGTTTTTAAGCTTTCTGGACGCGGTAGTTATGTTTGTATTGGTTTATGCCCATAGTCTGACTGCCAAAAGTATCGTCTGGCATGGGCAGCGCTATGTGGTTGGACGATGCGGCAGGGTTATTCGGGTAGAGCGCAAATTTTAAAGTGTGTGTAGGAATACTTTTTGCCATCTGGGGAATGAGGTTGGGGACTCAAACTTTTCCGGCCAGCGGCGCAGGTAGATAGTCTTTGACATGTGCTTCTTCTGACTTATATAGTCATTAGCCATTTTCGAGTAAAAAAGAGCTTTCCGGTAAACTATCCGGAATAGATTGATAAATGACACCTGTGGCGACGTATCGCATGCTGTGTGCAGCATTGGCGTGTATTGTCTGTTCAAGGATATTTTTACAGTGGTTTTGCCATGATTGCCATGTCCGACCTTTTTCGCGTCAGCCTACGTCAGGTTGTACGCCAGCGCGGCTTCGGGGTGATATTGTCCATCGCCCTGGGCATTACAGCCTTTATTGTACTGGCTGTGCTTGGGCGCGAAATTCGCTATAAAGTCGGGCAAGATATGGTGCTGATGGGGGGCGTTAACGTTATTCGTGTTTATATGGATGACGCCCAGTACCCAGGTCAACCCATGCGCGGATTTTATCCCGACGCAGTTGAGGCTCTGCGCCGCTTGCCCGGCGTGTCCATGGTGAGCCAGAATATCCGGGATGGTAAAAGTTTTGTTCTTCGCGGTGAGGGAGAGCGTACCCTCAATGTTGGATTTATCGGTGTTGACCAGTATTTTTCTGATGTTTTTTCTCTGACGCTGGTCGCCGGGCGCATCATGGACACTGAAGATGTGACTTCACATAAGCGTGTGTGCATGTTGGGTCGTGAAGCTGCGCAGGATCTCTATGGCGATCCTGCCAATGCCGTAGGAAAACTGTTGTTTTTGCAGCAGGATGTTTTTGAGGTGGTGGGAGTAGTCAGCGGGGTAATGCTCGGCAGCTGGTCTCAAGGCGGTTTTTTGCCCTACACCACTATGATTGACAGAAATTGGGCCGGTGACAAGGTTACACGGCTCTTTGTGCGTGCCATTGGCTGGCAGGACGTGCCACCTTTGGTCAAGGAAATTCCTGTTGTAGTAAAGGATTACCAAAGCGCGCCTTACTTGGTGGTACATACCCAGGAAGATCAGCTGGCCCGTATTCAAGACACGTTTTTATGGGTGGAAGTTCTGCTTTGGCTTGGTATTGCCGCTTCTCTTATGCTGGGCGGCTTTGGTATTTGGTATGGTACTTTTGCAGCCGTGCGAGCCCGCACCCGAGAAGTTGGCCTCAAAAAGGCCATGGGTGGTTCAGACACAGATATTTTGGCCCAGTTTTTGGCTGAAGCTTTGTGTAAATCCGTGGCTGGCGGCGTGCTAGGTATTGCAGTGGGCGTTACTTTGGTTCAAGTCGGCGCCTTATCTCTGGGGACTGGAATTTCCTATCCTCTACTGCTGGTCAGTAGTCTTGGCAGTATTGTTTTCTCCGCCGTTATTGGTGTGGCTGGTGGCCTATATCCGGCTGTTCAGGCAAGCCGAATGGATGTGGTCACGGCTCTGCGTTTCGAGTAAAAATATTTCGGTTCTGCCCAGTTTTTGTGGTGGGGCCGTTTATGGACAGGGTGATTCATGGCTCCCGTTATTGTCGCCAAAGATCTCTACAAATGCTATGCTGGCTTTGCTCCGGTGTTGCGCGGCGTAAATATTGAAGTAGAGCCCGGGGAAATGGTCGCCATTATGGGGCCATCTGGCTGCGGTAAATCTACCATGCTGCATGTGCTTGGCATGCTGCACGCGCCTGACGCTGGCTTTCTTGAAATCCTCGGCGAAAATGTTTTGAATCTTGACAGGGAGCAGACTGCCGCCTTCAGGCGTGGCACTATGGGCTTTGTCATGCAGTCCAGTAATCTTTTTGATCACTCTACTGTTTTTGAAAATGTAGAGTTTCCCCTTATCTATGAAAAAGTACCTCCGCAGGAGCGGTGGGAAAGGGTAATCCGCGCTCTGGAACTGGTACGCCTTTCAGCGCGCGTACATTACCGCAGCAATCGCCTTTCAGGTGGTGAGCAGCAGCGCGTGGCTATCGCGCGTGCGATGGTCAACAATCCTCGTATTCTTCTCGCTGACGAACCCACTGGCGCTTTGGACGCCAAAACCAGTCGTCTCATCATGGATAACTTTCGCAACCTCTGTCATACTGGTGGTGTGGCAATGGTTGTGGTGACCCATGACCCCAAGATGGCCGAGTTTTGTGACAGTGTGTATACGCTTGAAGACGGTATTTTGCATTGTCGTAAGCGTGAAATTCCGTGTATTGACGCTCAGGAGAAATATAATCTTCTGGCTGGACCCAAGCCTGTAGTTCGAGGAGCTCTGGTAGCTGAACGTTTTCCTGAAGCTTCGGGTCAGTGCCTCATGAACGAGGCACATCATCTGCATGCTGGTGGCCTGCTTTCGCGTATCTATGCAATCCGGGATAATGGTTTTTTAAGTAGCCCTGAGGGGTACGCTTTACCTCTCGCAGTACGGCGTATTGGTGCTTGGCGCATGTTTGGGGCCTACATGGACATGTTCCGTCATATGCGGGGATCTTCTGCCAACTTGTGGGGTCTTTGGCGTACCTTGCCTGGGCGTGGGCGCTGGGGGCACTGGCTGTGGGATCATTTGCGTTCTTTTGGCTCTGGGGCTTTATTGGCTCGCTGGGGTGTGGAAGAAAACATCGAGATGTTTTATGCCGCTGGAGCACACGGACCCGCCACGGCGTCTTGGGTGGCCTCGCGCTTGCTTGAGGTTCCGTATGCTTTCGCCGTGCGATCACATGACCTTGCCAGCCCAGGTTTGAATTGGGAATCAAAAGTAAGGGATGCGGTGTTTGTTCGCTGCGATACAAATGCCACGCGTCAAGCCATGTGCGAACTGTTGCCAAGTGTGCCAGAAAGCAAATTTGTTGTGCTGCGCGACCCCTTAACGTTGACGCCTCCAGAAGAAGATACTGATCCTGTTGCATCAACCCACAATCCAGCAAATGAATTGAATATCCTGGCTGTAGGCACTATTTGCCAACGCAAGGGGTATGACGTGCTTTTGCGGGCATGCGCAATTCTTAAGAATAGGGGCCTGGACTTCAAGCTCAAGCTTGTCGGAAGTGGACCTGATCGGTTACGTTTACGATTGTTGGCCTGGAGACTCGGCCTGCAAAGTAAAGTGCAGTTTATGGGGCAGGTGCCTCACGAGAACATATCGGATCTTTATAATAAGGCGGATGTTTTTGTGGCTCCTGGCCGCAAAACACGGCAGGGCGATATGGATGGATTGCCTTCTGCACTTGTGGAGGCCTTGGCCTTTGGGGTGGCTGTGGTGATCAGTGATCTTCCTGGTCAGAAAGAAGCCGTAACCAATGGGCAAAACGGACGAATCTTTCCCCAAAGTGATGTGATCGCGCTGGCCGCTATCCTTGAGGAGCTGGCTGCAAATCCTCATGAACGTCGGCGGCTGGGTGATGCAGCCCGTCGTGCTTTACCTGCTTTTCTTGATGAAGACGGGGTTGAAGCCCGCATGAACGCTTTTTTCAAAGAAGCCTGTCATAAGCTGTGAGACTGCACTATTGCGTCCACAGACAGAAATGGAATTGCCATGAATTTTGACAATGTACGTATACTGGTTGTGGGCGATGTCATGCTGGATCGCTACATAACAGGCAAGGTTGGGCGCATTTCTCCAGAAGCTCCTGTACCCGTGGTTGGCGTAAACAAACGATGGTTTGCACCTGGCGGGGCTGCCAACGTTGCGCGCAATCTGACTCATCTTGGGGCAAAGGCGGTGCTGGTTGGCCTTGTTGGTGCCGATGCGGCATCAACTGATCTTTGCCAAAGCCTTGAACATGCTGATATCGAATCTCGCCTCGTATCCTCAACAGTACGCACCACGACCTGCAAGACGCGGGTACTCGCTCAGGGGCAGCAGCTGCTGCGCTTGGATGAAGAAGAGTGCCGCAGTCCCACAACCCTGGAGTTTGACTCCATGTGGCAGGCTGCGCGTGATTTGCTGCCTTCCTGCGATGTAGTTGTCCTTTCCGATTACGGTAAGGGCGTGCTGCTGGAAAATGATCAGGGAACAAGCTTGTGTAGCCCTGTTATACAAGAAGCGCACCGTCTTGGCATTCAGGTGTTAGTTGATCCCAAGGGACTGCGGTGGCAGCGTTATGCGGGAGCAGACTGTGTGACCCCCAATCAGCTTGAGTTTGATGCTGTTTGTGGTAGAGACCCAGACATGCCACTCAACCGTGAAACGCGTGAAACGCTTGCATCCCAAATGCGAGCCAACTATTCCATTAAGCGGGTTCTTATAACCCGTGGCCCTAAGGGGATGGCACTTTTTACACCGGATATATCGCCACGGTATACTCGTGCGATAGTGCGTGAGGTGTCGGATGTATCCGGCGCAGGCGACACAGTTATTGCCACTCTGGCTGCCTGTGTTGGCAAGAAGCTGTCCTGGGAAGAAAGTATGGATATAGCCAACGCTGCTGCTGGTGTGGCTGTAAGCAAAATGGGCACCGCACCTGTCAGCATAACTGAGTTGAGACAGGCTCTGCGTCAGGGAGCAGATAACCCCAAGCTTTATACGCTGGCAGATCTTGCTGAAAAAATTGAAGATTGGCGAAAAAAAGGTGAGAGTATTGTTTTCACTAATGGGTGCTTTGATCTACTGCATCCAGGCCATATTTCTCTTATCCGGCAAAGTGCCGCTCAAGGAACTCGCCTTGTTGTCGGGCTGAATTCTGACGCCTCCGTATGCCGCCTCAAGGGACCAAGCCGTCCGGTACAGAACGAGCAGAGCCGCGCTATGTTGCTGGCTGCCCTCAATGGTGTAGACGCCGTAGTGCTTTTTGATGAAGATACACCGCTGAATCTTATTACGGTATTGCAGCCGGATGTGCTGGTCAAAGGAAGCGACTATACAGTGGAAACTGTAGTAGGGGCGGATATAGTGCAGGCAGCTGGCGGGCGAGTCTATTTGGCTGACCTAGTTAACGGGTGCAGCACAACCAACATCGTGTCCAAAATCGACGCTTCAAGCGGAAGTGAACTCCCTCGTTAAGAGGAATCTGTCATGCAGAGAATCCTCGTGGCCGATGTAGGCGGCACCAACTGCCGATTCGGCAGCTTCATCCTTGAGAACGATACGCTGGCTCTAGAGTTCTCAACAAGAATCAGTTCCAACTCTTTGAGCAACGGCCAAGCACTATTTACAGCTCTTTCTGAAAAATTATCCCTGCCAATTGAAAACGCCGCCGCCATTGTTGTCGGGCTGGCTGGTCCAGTAGATGGGCAAAGAGGGCGACTCACCAACGGAAGTTTGGATGTAGACCTTGCAGAAGTGCCAGCCCTACGCCAGATTGAACATTGCCTGCTTCTTAATGACTTTACCCTTCAAGCTTATGCCACGTTGGCGCCACCAGGAACTCATGCTCTGAGTGTTGCTGATTCACCAATTGCCTCCGTGCTTGAACCAGCAGGTACTCCAAAGCTTGCAGGAGCAGTGGGGTGTGGCTTTTTAACAGAGAGCAGCGGAAGGGCTCGTGCCATTATTGGGGCTGGCACTGGACTTGGAGCAGCCTGCCTTTTACCTGTTGCTGGAAAGGGGTGGATACCTGTTCCCAGCGAGGCTGGTCACGCCGCTTTTGCTTTTTTGGGCGAAGAGGAACAGGAATACAGGCGTTTTTTATGTAGAGAACTGGGGCGGCCTTTTGTCAGTGCAGAGAATGTTCTTTGTGGCGATGGCCTTGCCATATTGCATTATTATCTGACCGGTCAACTTCTTAAGCCTGCACAGGTCGGTGCGCAGGCTCTAGAAGGGGAGACCCCAACGCTGCGATGGTACTCGCGTTTTTTGGGCCGATTTTGCAGAGGCTGGATGTTGTCCACTCTTTGCACTGGTGGGTTGTGGATAGCTGGGGGAATTGCTGCTGCAAACCCGCATTGTGTCACCAATGCAGTGTTCGCTGAAGCTTTGCGCGCGGACCCTGGCGCTATTGCACCACTTTTGAAGGATACTCCTGTATATCTTGTAACAGATACCGATAGTGGCCTCTGGGGGGCAGCTTTTGCAGGTCAGGCAATGTTACAAGAGAACGGGCAGATATATTCAAATGTACAGCTGTAGCTTCAGCTGTAGTGTAATTTATGACGCTGATATGGTACAATGCGTCAAGTTTTATTATATAAAATTTCCAAATAATACGATTCATTGCTTGTAAACCTTCGAATACAACAGCTTATATTATGCTTCTTGCTTGACCTCCTGTTGGAAGTTTTATAACTTACCAAACTCCTTTGATTCGTAAGAAGCAGTAGAAGTGCAGGGTGCGGCAGCAATGCCGTATTTTGTGGCTTGTATTTGGCGTTTTAATGCAGGCAGCAGTGTCTTGATAACATGCTGTTACTTCACAATTGTGTTTATTTACAGTTATGTTAGGTAAGCTAACAAACACAAATGAATGCAAGGCTCTGACCTCGCACATGTCATGAAAAAGCGGTTTCTTACAAATTGTGGGAGACATTTTGTGGCGCATGCAATCAAGGCAAACGATATCGTCAGAGCTTGCCTTGCGCATAAGTGAGATGTTTAAGCTGCTTGGTGCGTTAGCGGTTTTTAGTTTCGGCGGGAGTCGATGGTTTATGGGGGAGCCGGGACCAGTCTGGCTACACGGTCCTGGCTAAAGAACTTCTCCTGTCGAAGTGAAGTCACTGTGGATATGCGACCAATAAGTATTGTGACAGAATAACTGCGCTAAATTTATCCTGTCGGTAAGTAAAGTATATTATGTAATACTTTTCAATCTAACGATACTGCCTGTTCGCATTGTTAATGTCGAAGGTTATGCTTACAACTACGTTGCTGCTGTAAACAATATGAAGTTGCTGCATGTAATTATATGTCTATTATGCGGCCAACATCTTTGCAGTTTTCGTATTTATTGGCTTGTTAGCTATTCGGCTTGTAAAACCTGGACAGCAAAAAAAACTTGCGTGCTTTTTTGCTGAGATGGGGCTTGACAGCAATCCTCGATAACAGTAATTTTTACTATCATATGGAGAGTAATATGGCTCAAGTTCAAACAAGAATGACCCGCCAGCGTGCGGTAATTTTGGAAGAGTTGCGCAAAACAAAAACACATCCAACAGCAGATGAGCTCTACAGTATTGTGCGAGAGCGTCTACCGAGAATCAGCCTTGGGACAGTTTATCGCAACCTAGATTTTCTGGCAGACAGCGGTGAAATTCGACGCCTTGAGGCAGCAGGCTCCACAAAGCGATTTGATGGCGACATTTCGCGTCATCAGCATGTGCGTTGTGTACATTGCGGCCGTATTGGCGACGTGATGACTCCTCGTGAGGCTCCTTCTGTCGATGGTATGGATGTGGAAGGATTTGCTTCCGTACTTAATTCACGCATCGAGTATGACGGCATTTGTCAAGATTGTGCTGGGCGTGTGCGGAGCACCAGCCACTAGGCCTATTTTTGCTCATTGTTGCATTTGAGGGCCAGATGAACCTGCTCTAGGGCTGCATTGTCGGCAACTTTTATGATGCACCAGCAGTTTTTAGGCCTCAGAAATTGCGCACATAGTTTTCTTTAATTTATTCCGCTCCTTTGTTCGGTATTTCCAACGGCGACCTGCTTGTATGTTCTTTCAAATCGGTTTATAAATGAGACATACCTGATTATAACACCAAGGAGTTTCGGAATGGCAGAAAATAGAGAAAACCGTAAGGCCAAGGTGATTGAAGTTCTTAACAAGGCTCGCGCCATGGAGTTGCACGCTATACACCAGTACATGAACCAGCACTACAGCTTGGATGACATGGACTATGGTGAACTGGCTGCAAACATGAAACTTATCGCCATTGACGAAATGCGCCACGCTGAAAATTTTGCAGAACGGATTAAGGAACTTGGCGGTGAACCCACTTCTCAAAAAGAAGGCAAAGTCGTCACCGGACAGGATGTGCCCGCTATCTACGAAAGCGATGCCAACCAGGAAGACGCCACCATTGAAGCGTACAGCCAATTCCTTAACACCTGTAAAGAGCAGGGCGATATTGTCACAGCTCGTCTTTTTGAGCGCATTATTGAAGAAGAGCAGGCCCATCTGACCTATTATGAAAATATTGGTGGGCATATTAACAAATTGGGCGATACTTATCTGGCCAAAATTGCCGGCACCCCCTCATCTACCGGGACCGCCAGCAAGGGCTTTGTTACTGCTACCGCGACTGCTGAATAGTTGCCATAACCAAGGGAGGCACCGTGGCTGATCCCCAAGATATGTGGCGTTGTCAAATGGTGAACTGTGGCTATGTTTATGACCCCGATCGCGGAGATAAACGTCACAAAGTTCCCGCTGGAACCAAATTTGAAGATTTACCCGAAGATTGGCATTGCCCTGTCTGCGGAGCTGGTAAAAAAAGTTTTCGTAGATTGAGCGACGAAAGCTAATAGTGCACTTGCCATTTTGCTAATACGAAGTGGTCAAGAATAAAGTAGAGGCCCCACGGATTTCCGTGGGGCCTCTACTTTTTAGTGTCGAATAAACTTTTCAAGCCGCGCGCCACAAGCATTTGGTATTTGAAAGAGTTTCAAGTCGATTGTCATACTTTTTAGGGTTTGCAAATATTCAAATCCAATACGTTGCGCAGATGATTTTTGTGACTCTATCTGTTCAACACAGAAAAGGCCCAGTACCAGGCTGCGACAGGTAGGGCTATAGCCAAAGTTCCAGCTAGCAGCTCCGGCAGCGCGGGCCAGTTTTTACGCAAGCGCCAAGCTTCCCATGTGCCAAGCATCATACCACTAAACAAGCCTGCAATATGAGCAGCGTAATCTGTGTTTTCGCCTTCAGTGCCGAGCATGGCTAAAATGGCTATGCCTGCTGCTATTGGTAAGACAGCCTTGCGTCTTTGGCTGTGGTGCATGGCCATAAATCCGGCCAATGCCCCCACGCAAGCGAAAAGAGCAGTGGAAAATCCCATACTTGTGACGAGTTTTGGCCGCAAAAGCACGGTTAATCCATTGCCTATGATGCCCCCGGCTACCGTAAGCCATAGCGCGCGGCCTATACCTGTGAGCCGGGCAAGTAGAGAGATGAATAGGGAGCCAAAAGCCAGGTTGCCGCACAGATGAGTAAGCCCGACATGCAGGGTTAGCGCTGTGGCCAGCCGATACCATTGGCCATAGATATACACGAGTATGTTGTCGAGCATCCCCACGTCCGCCCAAGTGTCCGGAGGGGGCAAAAAAGACGGTGCGGGCCACCAGCCCACTCTCCAGCTATGCCAGACAAGCAGGGGCAATAGAAAAAGGGGGGCAACTGCATAATGCCGATGCATGTGCATTGGAGTAGAAACAGGCTCTAACCTGCTGCTTTCTTTAGAGAATGCATCAAGCTCCGCCAGAGCTATGCCTTCCATAAGCGGAGGAACATAAATCTGTTCCCTGCCGGACATAGAGACCGTTCTGTGTGGGATATTGCAGGCGTTGAGCACCAACAACCAGTCGCGAAAGCGCACATAGTTGTCTGCTCCGCTGGCTTGGCTGATGTTGCGCCAATACCGCGGCAGGCTGTTGGGCCTTCGGCGAATAAGCCAGCGCCCGCTGAGGGAAGGCTTTAAAAAGCGATTAAAGGTGCTCATATAGCAAAAAAGGCCCCGGCAGAAGACTGACGGGGCCTCAGATGCAAAAAAACGTGTTAACCCTGCTTGCGCACCAGGGGCTTGGAAACCACGCCGGAGCGGATGCAGCGAGTGCAAACCGTGAGGGTCCTCACGCTGCCGTCGGCAAACTGATGCCGAACGCGCTGCAGGTTGGGGTTAAAGCGACGCTTTGTCTTGATATTGGAATGGCTGACAAGATTGCCAACTTGGGGCTTTTTGCCGCAGAAAATGCATTCCTTGCTCATACTATCCTCCGTATATGCAAAAAAGTTGTTCACTTCACATGCGGCAAAAACAAGGCCCATCGCCGGAAGATGATCAGCGTATGAGAGGGCATAACCGCGCGAAGAAGTGCTATAGCTGATGCAGCATCAAAAGGCAAGAAAATTTCTCAAAACTGACATGAAACACCATGCAGGAAAACTTTAGAAGGTGCCCTCTACGGGAGGAAGTCATATCCTCGCTGCGACAGCACCTTGCTTGCTCTCACCAGCCGGGACGATCGTGGCGGCCTTGGATGTGGCCATAATGTATATCTCGTGCGGATCCAGAATCAGAATCACAGAGCCATCGCCCATAATTGTGGCACCTGAAATGCCTTTAAGGTCGCCGAGATAGGCTCCAAGGGGCTTAATAACTATTTCTTGGCGTTCAAGCAACCTGTCGACTACCAGCCCAAGCCGACGGTCGTTGTCGTGAATAACCACGACGGAAAGTACTTCCGGCAGAGGTTCATCGGTGCGAGGAATGCCAAGCATTTCAGACATTTCAACTATGCCCAGCACCTCTCCGCGCAATGTGACGGCTTTTCGGCCCTTTACGTCCGTAAGCCGTTGTGCTTCAATTTTTGTTGTCTCAGATACCGCATCCAGAGGTATGGCATACATCTGGCCGGAAACATTAACCATAAGAGCATCAATAATAGCCAGGGTCAGCGGCAGGCTAAGGGTAAAGCGTGTGCCCTTGCCAACTTCAGAGTGGGTGCTGACACTGCCCTTGAGGTTCTTGATATTGGTGCGCACAACGTCCATCCCGACGCCTCGGCCAGAAATGTCAGTGATCTGGTCAGCCGAAGAGAAGCCAGGCGCGAAGATAAGTTCCACAGCTTCGCGGTCATCAAGTTGAGCTGCTTCTTCTGCCGTAATTACGCCTTTGCGCACGGCAATTTCACGCATCTTGACCGGGTCAATTCCCTTGCCATCGTCTTCAATTTCAATGGCTACAGAATTGCCTTTGTGGAAGGCGCGCAAGGTCACTTTGCCCTTGGCTGGCTTGCCCGCAGCAAGCCGGACGTCCTCGGGCTCTATACCGTGATCGACAGAGTTACGAATGAGGTGGACCAAGGGGTCGCCAATAACTTCAACCACACTTTTATCAAGCTCTGTTTCTTCACCTTCCATAATCAAATCCACTTCTTTGCCACTTTTGCGCGACAGGTCGCGCACAAGCCTGGGGAAGCGTGAAAAAACTGAAGACACCGGCACCATACGCACTTTCATAATGGTATCTTGCAGGTCGTCAGAAATACGAGCCATTGCGTACGTTGTTTCAGAAAGGCTC
Organism: Desulfovibrio intestinalis; assembly: GCF_014202345.1. NCBI lineage: Bacteria > Pseudomonadati > Thermodesulfobacteriota > Desulfovibrionia > Desulfovibrionales > Desulfovibrionaceae > Desulfovibrio > Desulfovibrio intestinalis. The sequence goes on along the minus strand of NZ_JACHGO010000005.1, from coordinate 362,746 downwards.
TGCGCCACATGCGAAATATCTACATTTTCACTGCTGTCTTCAAGAGAGCGGGCAATAAGAGTATATCGATTGCGGTTGATAATCAACTCGCCAATAAGGTTCATGAGATGGTCAAGCCGTTCATGATCCACCCGTATTGTAGAAGAGCTTTTGTGGTTTTCAGCCGCGGGCGCAGCGTTTTTGGCTTGCGGAGCTGGTGTGCGCGCCGGTTGAGCCGTAGTTGCTGGCTGTGAGGCAGGCACCGCAGTTTTACTCTGTGTGGCAGAGGCTGGGGAGGGTTGTGCCGTCAGCGGCGCAGTTACAACTTTGGGTTCTTTCTGTTCAACATCAGCCGCAGGAGCCTGTGTCGAAGGACTATCAACTGTTGCTTCAGGCGCATGATTTTGAGGAGCATCAGTGCTTACTGGTTCAACTGAATCGTCCTCTTCGGTGTCCTCGGTATTTTTTCCAGAGGTCGAACAGGCGTCCGCCGCAACTCTGCCTTCGGCCAAAGCCTGGTGGATCATATCCTCAATAATGCTTACTTCCTGACTCAACAGGTCAACCATGAGACCAAAATCTATGTCGCTGCTCCGTCCCTGGTCAACAATGCCAGCAGTGCGCTCAGCATAGGACTTGATATCTGCAAGCCCCACAAAGGCGCAGGCATTTTTTATTGCCACAAGACAGCGGAACAGGGCATCGATGGAGTCCTTGTGGCTGCCGTCTTTTTTTAGCGTTTCCAGAGCCGCATGGATGATTTCGATCTGTTGCTGCACTGTGACCCGAAAAGCTTCTGTATCATCATCTTCGGAGCCAACAGGAATGATCGTTGGGGTAACGACCTCAACAGGGGAAGTTTTTGATTCCGTTTCCACCAAAGATTGCGGCGGCTCATCGGCAGCAGGTTCGCGTCCTTGTGCTGTCAGCAGTTCAGCGGGCAAAGCAATCGGACCACCCGCCAGGGCAGCCTGAAGTTGCCTGATGACCGTGTCAGTTTCAAAAGGAGTCGCCTGACCAGAGGTGATATCAATATTATGAACCAGGGCTTCCATCACATCCACGACCAGCAGAAGCAGGTCGATAAGCTCGTGCGTTGGCGTGATGTTACCCTGGCGTACATTATTGAGGAGCGTTTCTGCCTCATGAGTAAGCGCATTAAGGTCATTATAGCCAATAATGCCGCTGTTGCCCTTCATGTTATGGAAAAAACGGAAGAGGTCGTTAACAAGCTCATTCTGGCCTGTGGGATTTTCTTCAAGTTCCAGAAGACCGTTGGTGAGATTTTCAATGATTTCAAAAGATTCATCAATGAAATCTTTAAGATGCCCTTCGCCGAAAGCGGTAAGAGCGTAGGCCGGGCGAGTCGGTAACGTACTCACCCATTCTTTGCCGCTCATGCCGCTGTCACTATCCGAGCTCAAGGAAAGATCGTTCTGCTGTTTCTGTTTCAATTCCGGCATCAAGGAATCAGCAGAATCATTTGCCGGCAAAGACGCGTCTTGAGGGGAAATTTCAAGAGCTTCATCGGTATTGTCAGCTGGCGCAGAAAAAATTTCCGTAGCGGGAGCGGCGGCGGGTTGGCTTGGCGCGGGGCTTTCCCCAGCCATAATGGCGTCGATTTGAGCCATAATGTGACCAGCTTCAACATCGCCTTCAGAATTACTGCTCTCAAGGTTATCAATCATCTGGCGCAGGACGTCTGTGGAGGCCAAAATGACATCCATAATCTCAGGCGTCACAACCATGCTGCCTTTTCGCAGTTCATCAAGGATGTTTTCAGCCTTGTGGGCAATCTGATTGATACGGTTCAGCCCCAGAAAGCCTGAAGCGCCCTTTAGGGAGTGCATAGGACGAAAGATATCATTGAGCAGGGCCAGGTTGCCAGGAGCTTTCTCGAGCTCCAGCAGATTGGGCTCAATCGTCTCGAGGTGTTCTTTGGCTTCTGTAATGAAGTCGGCGAATAACTCTGGGTCAAAAAAATCCTGGCTCATACTCCATACCCTTGCTTGACTGAAAGCGCTGTACCCAAATGGGTAATACTGTCTTTCTTATCGGCTAACCCAAGAGCATCTTTATATTGCGAACCATTTTTTCCGGTTGGGCTGGTTTCACCATATAAAGGTTGGCTCCGAGGCTCATACCCGTCTGTATATCTTTTTCTTGCCCTTCAGTGGAAAGCACAATGATAGGAATATCCTTGTAGGCTTCCTGTGCGCGGATGGTTTTAATAAAGGTAAATCCATCCATACGCGGCATGTTGACATCCGAAACGATCAAATCCACGGGATCAAGGCTATAAAGTTTTTCAATGGCATCAAGGCCGTCTTCAGCTGTGCTGACCTTGAAACCTTCACCTTTTAGTACAAAGGCCACCAGATTACGGATGGTCTTGGAGTCATCGACGACCATGATGTGTTTTTTCATAATTTCTGTCCCTGTCCGTCAGATGTTGCCAGCCGTCATTCAGAAAAAGCGGCGTGGCCTGTTATTCGGCTGATTGGAAAGCAGCCGCCTGCTGCCGGGAGCGCATTCAGTACCCATGTCAGTTTGGGCCCCGAAAGGGAGCCTAAAACTTACCGCAGTTTAAATTATACGAATTTGTTTTAAAAAATTTCAAAATGTTTAGAGGTTATTTATAGTTTTTGCAAGCAGCTGATTTTATAAATATTTATTGCCGTCTAGATTTCCAGAAGTTTTTCAACAATCATCTCAGGGTCAACAATGCCATGCAAGTGGTCGTCTATTTCGGCGAGTCCACAAAGTAGGTCCGCGCTGGCCCCCAATTGCGCCTCTGCGTTCCAGTTAATTTTCGACTGATCCAGCAGATACATAGTATGAATTTTATCAACAATAAGCCCAAGCTGCATTTGTTCGCTGCCGCACACCACAATGAAACTCTGCGGCGTGTAACGATGCTGCTGATCAAGCGTCAGCAAGGCATCAAGGTGAAGTAGCGGGGTTACGCGCCCACGCAGATTCACTACGCCAGCCACAAAGGATGGGGCCATAGGCAGCCGGGTGAGAGGCATATGCCGCAAAACTTCAATAATTACAGGCACCGGCAAAAGAAAAATTTGTTCGCGCACATAGAAGGAAACCATTTGTACCGCAGGTAGTGACAACAACTGTGCCTTCAAGGGGATAGTTGTTTTTTCCTTGCTCTCGGTATGTTCAAACGTGTTTTCAGCCGAAGCTGGCCCGGCGGAAGGGCTTGGCGGCGCAGCAATGACTACATGCGGGGCCTGTACTGGCAGGTTCGCAATGGCATCATCACCAAGATACTTTTGCACAAAGGCCCGCTCAGCAGCGCTGAGTGAAGGCGTTGCCTCTCTTTGGACTGGAGGAGCAAAGCACTGGTTTGAGAAATATTCTTCAGGCGTTTTTACCATAGGCATAACACTTCCTGAGCCAGGGCTTCATAACAGCGCGCCCCTCGGGAGTTCTGATTAATATCATAAATGCTGCATCCCTGAGCACTTGCCTCACGAAAATTTGTATCTATGCCGATGATCGTGTTGAACATGGCATGCTCCATTTTTCGCTGCATGAGTTCCAATACCCTGGTGCAGGCTTTGGCGCGCCTGTCATACATGGTAGGTAGAGCCCGGTACAAAATGGGCCTGCCAAGCGCCTTGTTCAAAGTATGCAATGTATCAAACAGAAGCTTTAAGCCATGCAAGGCCAAAAAATCAGTTTGAATGGGAATTATCAATAAATCCGCCGCAACCAGAGCATTCACTAAAAGTATTCCCACATGTGGGGGGCAATCTAAAATAATAAAATCATAGTCGCTGCTCACAGCGCGTAAACTTCTGGACAGTACACTTCCCTTGCCGCTTCGATCTTTAAAATCAACCTCAAGCTCTGATAATCGGATGCAACCAGGGGCTACGTCCATGCCGTGCAAAGCTTGAGTTCGCAGCAATAGCGGCCACAGTGTGGACCAGTTTTCTTCAGGAGCCAGGAAAAGATCGTGCAAACTGTATTGCACTTCTTCGGGGTATATCCTGGCGTGCAATGTGGCGCAGGCATGGGGGTCAAGGTCAAGCAGCAGTACCTTTTTGTCCAGGCGAGACAGCGCGCAACCCAAGTTAACAGAGGTCGTGGTTTTTCCCACTCCTCCTTTCTGATTGGCAATGGCTAGAATCTTGGCGCACATACTGTGCTCTATACCAGTTTGCGATAAACGATGGTCCCTTTGAAATGCTCAAGTTGAAACGCTCGGCTGATATTATGCAAAGACTCTGAATGTCCTATGAGGAGCGCCCCATTGACTTCAAGATTGTCATAGAATGCGTTAATAACCTTGCGTTTCATTTCATCGTCGAAATAAATGATAACGTTGCGGCAAAAAACGATTTGCGACTTTTCAACGCGCTTCAGCTGCTCTTTGTCACTGAGGTTTATCTGCCCAAAAGAAATGAGATTTTTTAATTCAGGCTTAATTTTATATATATTGTCCTCTTTGACAAAGTAGGCATCAACTATTGGTTTTGGCGTGGTACGTAGGGCGTACTCACTGTATATGCCGCGCCGCGCCGCAGAAAGAACGGCTTCCGAGAGATCATTGGCCGTTATTTTGATATCCCAGCTACTGATTTCACCCCTCAGAACTTCATGCAGGATGATGGCCAGGGTGTATGGTTCTTCACCTGTGGAACACCCAGCCGACCATATACGCAGCTTTTTTTGTCCTTTTTGGCGGCACCTGTCCAATATCTCGGGCAGCACGTTTTTTTGAAAAACTTCCAGCTGTGGCGGATTACGGAAAAAGCTGGTTTCGTTTGTGGTGACGACCTCAAAAAGCTTGCTCAACTCGGTTTTGCGGCTGGCATCAAAGCGGAGGAAGTTGTAATACTCATTGTAACTTTTGAGATTCAGATCCTTAATCCGGTTGGAAAGGCGATTCTCAACCAAGTATTTACGGTTTTCCGCGATGAATATGCCGCACTGCTGATAAATGAAATCGCGAAGCTGCAAGAATTCTTCATCAGATATCTGCAGATCTTTGCGAAAAGGCGATGCTGCCTTGGTGTTTACCGCAGCTGGCGTTGGAGCTCGAAAGGCCGAACTGGGGGAAATAGGCTGGCGTAGCGCTTCTGTTGGTTGTGAGCGAAAAAGCGAAGGCCTTGGTGGAGGTGCTCCTTGTGGAGCAGTATTGGCACCATTTTGAAAAGTCGTCGCGCCAGCCGGTTTGAAAAGTCCTGAACTGCCTGTGGGCAAAGTTGTTCCCGACTGTGCGCCTGCGAACGTTTTTTGTGAGGCAGCGTCCCTGTCGGCAAAGGATGTGGGCGCACTAGCTGGCGCTTGTCCTGTCTGTCGCAAAGGTGACGTCCAGGTAGATTGACCAAGATTGGGCTGCCCCAAACCAGATTGTCCAACGTAGGGCCGATTTGCACCGGGTAATCCGGTTGTCTGGTTTGGCAAAGAAAGACCAGTAGCGGGGCGCGTGGCGCTTGTGCCAAGCCCTAAAGAGCTACGCGCCGGGGGCGTTGCGGGATCAGCAGGGCGCTGAAAGCTCGTAGGCTTAGCGCTGGCCTGCTGCTGTGCCGCCTGAGTGGTATTCAGCCCTGGACGCGTAGCTTGCCCGTCGGCTGGCCGAGTAAAGGGCGACGGCTGTGCCGCAGCTTTGAATGCCGTAGATGACGTTGTGGAGTTGGGTGTTTCACTAGTTTCCGCGTCATTGGCGTTTTTATTCTGCACGCCGCGGGGGAACATGGTTGGAGGCTGGGTCATGGCTACTCCTGTTCGGCCTGAATGGCTGCCACTGCTTCAGCCGTAGCGTGCTGTATTTCTGGGTCTTCATTGCCCATTAAGCTCAAAAGCACACTGAAGGCCATATTGCCGCCGATCATACCCAGTGCCTCAATTATTTTGAATGATACCATTGGATTTTCGGTTTCAAACATTTGGGCCAGGTAAGGGACGGCATCGACTATTTTGTGCACACCCAGAGCTTCAATCGCCCTGATTTTTACCCAATCATTTTCATCAGCAAGGGCAGAAATAATATGCGGCATAACTGATGCTGTGCCAATTTGGCCGAGCAGGTCTACCAGAGCGATCCGCACATCTTTATCTTCGTCAAGCAATCGAGGCAGCAGGCTGGGCAGAAAATCTTCTGCCTGAGGGCCGAGGTTCTGGAACGCCTCTATGGCCACCTGCCTGACCCGAGGAGAAGAATCTTCAAGAGCTTGCGTTATTTCATCCAGGTTCTCGGTAACACTATAACGGCCCAAGGCATAAATCGCCATCATGCGCTGCATGGGGTCTTCACTGTGTGCCCTTTGCTTAAACAGAATATTAAGTTTGGGGCTATGCAGATTGATGCATGCTTCAAGGGCCATTTCCTGCACATCAACATAGCGATGATCCAGCTGGGAGAATACAATATCTTCCACTTCTGGGCAGGCATGTTGATTGCCAAAAAACACAAGCGCGCTCTTCAGAACCTCCGCATCTTCAGATTCTTCCATAATGGAAAGAAAGAACGGTGTGTCGGTGCATTCGCCCATTTGGGCCACTTCAGCCACTGCCGCACGGCGCAGCTCGGGGCTGACCCGCCAGAAAATGTTTTTTAGTTCCTCTACTGGACTATGGTCAGTGAGCAGCCGACAGGCTGCCATCGCCACGGATATGCACTTTTCGTCATCGCTGCGCAAGGCGTCGCGAAGCATATCATTGTAGCCAAGGGAGGAAATGGCATTAATAGCCGCTTCATAGAGCTCGGGTTGGCGTTCGGCATCCAGGCCCGTGGCCAGGTTGATGATGGCCTCTGTGGCGGTTTCATTCCCGATGGCGCTCAAACCTTGCAAAGCAGCCAGCAGGATGTCTTCATCATTGTCTGTAAGGGCTTCAAGCAGATAGATTCGCAGGCGTTCTTGCGACTTTGCGGACAGCAATGACAAAGAGCGTACGCTCAGAATTTGCACGATGGCTTTAACTATTTTGTGCCGCAAGGGAACGCTGACATTTTCAAGCGAGCTGAAAAGAAGCGGTATGGCTTTTATATCGCCCATGCCGCCCAGCGCATCAATAATAGCAGAGCTGACCAGTGGCGATGCCTGGGGCAACAGTTTTACAAGCCCATTGGCGGCTGAGGGGTCTTTGATTTTAGCAAGAGCTTCCACCACTGCAAACTGCACCCATTCTTCATCATGCATCGCCTGGCACAGGGGGGGGACGGTCTCGGGAAAGGCAAGGTTGCCCAGGCTGACAGCCGCTTGATAGCGCACATTAACTTCAGGATCTTTAAGTAACGCCTTGGCAAGAAGCAGGGCTGCCTGATGCGTTGGGGAATAGCCGAGAATGTCGGTGATGAAAATGCGCAGATCGGGATCTTCATCTTGAAGATATGGTTGCATACTTTCAATGCTGTCCCTTCCGATCTCACGCAAAATATCCATAGCTACGTTTCGTACAGGAGCTTCTTCGCTACGTAGTAGTGGCAGCAGTGCTGTTACCACATGAGGTCCTCGGATTTTGCGCAGGGCATATTCAGCAGCTTCCTGAATGCCGATGTTGCTACTTTTAACAAGTGCGCAGAGTAGGGGGATGGCATCGTGCAAGGCCATATCGCCAGCATTGAAAGCGGCGCCGCGAATGGTGGCGCTGTCGGTGGATTGCAGTGCTTCAATTACTTGCGGAGCCGTGTTGAGCGAATTTTCCATAATATTGCTTCCTGCTGCGCTACGGGTCAGCCTTTGACGATTGTCATGATGGCTTGGGCGATATCGTCCGCATCGAGAATCTGATTGGCCAGTTTGGCATCAATAACAGCCTTTGGCATGCCGTACACTACGCATGAAGCCTCATTTTGGGCAATGAGGCAACCGCCTTTTTCTTTTAAAACTTTTGCGCCTTCGCACCCGTCTGATCCCATGCCAGTAAGCATCACCCCCAGGGTGCGGCGTCCCATGTTTTTTCCGGCACTTTCCATAAGCAGGTTCACAGTGGGCTTGTATAAGGCATCGCGGGGTTCGTCCGTAACGGCTACCTCGGGCAGGGGGCCACGCATGCGCACGCTTATGTGCCGTCCACCGGGGCAGACGTAGGCATGCCCATTCTTTAAGCGATCACCGTCAACTGCTTCAGTGACGCCGATGCTGCAAACGCTATCAAGCCTTTTGGCAAACGGGCCAGTAAAAGCCGCAGGCATATGTTGCGCTACAAGAATGCAGGCCGGAAGGTCAGCGGGCAATGCAGACAGTATTTTCTGCACCACTGGCGGCCCTCCTGTAGAGACTCCTACAACAACAAGGTCGCGTGGCCCGTGGCAAGGGGTCTGAACATAGTCTGTTGGTTGCGCCGGGGCGCGCGTCAGGGGAGCGGTCGGTATGGCAATGTTATTGATGCGGCGGTACTTGAGGCGGATAATCGCTTTGCGCCTAGCCAGTGCTGTAACCTTGCGGCGCAGCTCCAGACCAAAAGAATCACGATCGTTGCTCATGTTTTTGGGAATAAAGTCCAGAGCGCCATACTCCATTGCCTTAAGCGTACTCTCAGCGCCACTTTCAGTTAAGGAACTGATCATGAGCACGGGCATGGGGGAGGTCTTCATAAGGCGCTGGAGGGTCTCAAGACCGCCAAGGCGCGGCATTTCCACGTCTAGTGTCATAACGTCTGCATCAAGCTCTTCAGCCTTTTGCAGCGCTTCAAGTCCGTCTCTAGCTGTGCCGACAACCTTGATTTCCGGGTCCTGCTCCAAGAGAGAGGCAATGGCATTGCGCATAAATGTAGAGTCGTCCACCACGAGAACTCGGGTCATACAGATTGCTCGCTCCACTAAGAATTTGTCCTTCAAGGGACAGATTTTATATTACGTCAGGCCTTTGCTTTTTACAAATAAAAAATGACTTGCCAAAATTCAACGTCTCGCATATCTTCCCTTTCTCAACGGGATGTGGCTCAGCTTGGCTAGAGCGCAGCGTTCGGGACGCTGAGGCCGCGCGTTCAAATCGCGCCATCCCGACCAGAAAAATCAAGGAGTTACAGGTAATACCTGTGGCTCCTTTTTTTATTGAGGTATAGCGTCAGGGTACAAGTAGATAACGAAACGACATCTGCCTATATTCCACGCTCGAAGTTCCGGCCAGGGCGGTAATTCGCCGCCTCTACATCCCGACCGATCGGATAAATTATAGAGTGACAGATAATACCTGTGGCTCTTTTTTTAATTTTGTGTGGCTATAAGAAATGATTCCAAATTTGAGAAGTCATTTTGGTGTACTATGTTGACAACGATGCCGTGATCTTGCATAGTCTCAGCACAACTGCTTTACACATCCCACGATTGCCCCGGTGTTCCGGGGCTTTCCGTTTTTGCGGCCAAGCGTTTGCTTTCGAGCCCAGCTATTGTTGCTTTAAGCTCGTTGGTTGAAGCTTATGGCAACCGCATGAGCACCTAAACCAGGCTAACTCTAAAATATTTCACACTTCAAAGTTGCCTTTTTGCCCAAAATGCAATTTCTGTGAATTCATCTTTGTACGTCGTGCTTTACTCTCGACGCGTTAGGGGCTTTAAAATTTTTCAAAGTTAAAATGTTCTAAAATACTGAGTATTGTTTTGCTTAATTTTTAGCGAGCGATGGCTCGTCGAATTTGGTTTTTGGAGCGTAGAAATAAGAAATTGTTGACGTACTTGCTGTTATGAATTTTACGTCGCTAGGCAGGAGGGTGTTGTTTTATGTCTGAAACTTTTTGAAAGTTTGCGGAGCTTATTGCCCAAACAGCGTTGCAGCAAAAGCAACTATGCAGAGCTTCAAACGTTAAAGTAAAATAGATGTCACCTGCGTCATTTTGAAGCTGTAAGGGGCAAAAACATGAAAAAGACACCAATGGTTCGGGGAATCGTCTTTGATCCTTTGGCGGTTACACCAGTTTATCCTTTATCTCGTCAAAGCTCTCGCGCAGTTTCAAAGCTTGAGGATTTTGCGGAGTGTGTACTCCGCAGCGCGCTACAAAGCAGAGGAATAGAAGGGCTTCTTCAGGGTCGGACATGCTATTGCAAACGATGTCATAGTATTCGCCCCTGGAGGCTTGATCGAATTTTTTTACACTTTCTGCAGCTTGATGAAAGGTTTTAATGAAAACCTCGCAAAGCTCGTGGCGAAAAACCCGACGCGAAAAAGTTTGCAATAAAGGCGTCTCAATTTGTGCTCCAGAAAGCACGCTCTCTACCTCATTCAATAATGACGCTACCGGTGAAGAATCGTCCGTATTGATTGCAGCGTTATATCCAAGGCAATCGTTGATTACCATGCGCACGTCGACAACGGTGTAGCGGCGCTCGCGAGATTTTTTGAACTCATCCATCAGTAAAAGAAACATTCTTTCCCTGTGGTACAGTAAAGCATTCTTTTTTTGTTTTTGAAGCTCTTTGCGTTGTTCACGCATCTCATCATTTTGCATTTTGATTGAAACGATGATTCCTGCAAATGCCAGACCGGAAAACAGCGTGTTCAACACACCGAAGGAATCTCCAAACGTTCCAGATCTGCTGAAGTCTGATGCAAAAAAATATAACCCCAAGGCAGAGGCAGACCAGATGCCAATTACTAGCAGCGCTGCCCTAACAAACAGCGACCACGTCACACGATCGGGAGAACTTTCCAATTCATTCAAACGCGTGGGGTGAGTGATGGCTCGCTCGGGCTGAGCTTTGTTATCGCTACCCGCGACCACAGTACGCGGTGTGGTATGTGTGCTCATGATTCCTGCCTTGATTCTTCCACGTGAATGGCTCTATCAGTTCAGAACATAATTTTAACTTTGACCAACGCTGTGCCGACATGCCGTTCTGCACCTTGAATGATGCCCTAAAGAAGCTTGTGCTAAAGCTTACATAGTATGGTCTAGTATGGATATGCGTCTGTAGTTCGCATTGACAACAAAAAATTTAAAGAATGGATGCCCGCATAGATTTAATGCATTTTCTGGTATCGAGCGAGTATGTATTAAAATTTCTAGAAGTATTGGGGAGAGGGTAGTAGTTAGTAAAATTTCAATCAATATTTTATTAATAATATGTATAGTATTACAATATTGTTGAAATGTGAAATAATGGAGTGATGCTTCGTAGTTTGATGTTGAATGTGTGTACTATATATATGTTTATTGTTGAGATTTAATGTACGCAATAAAGTTTAAATTTTTTTTACATACAACTCTTGTCCAATACATTTTTAAAAAACGCAGAAAGCCATCCGCGTCTCGTCTGGCTCGACACCGCATATCTACAGTTTGAATGATTGCCATGAGTTCTTCGTTGCGCTTGGTTTCCAAGTCATACTCGGGATAATCAGTTTCTTTCATTAATCTTGAAATGGTTAAAAAATGCAATTGGGCATAACTTTTAAACATTTCTGCCGTAGGTACCAGAAAGCGATCAATATCCTTATCAGCATCACCTTTATGATAAAAGAAAGTATTTATCAGGCTTACAAGACCACGATGCTGTTCATCAATGATGGAAATGCCAGTATCAAACTGTTCTGACCAAACAATATAGAGAGGGCGATCTACACTTTTCATGTTTTTACAAACCCAGATGCTAAAATTTTGATGAATCGTTTACCTTAAAATACAATGTATTTCCGTAGCTACCAGATTTTATAAATCAACTTTCTTTGCATTGCAATTTTTCAACCTGTCCCTTAATCGTGGCTACATGCAATCTTTGAGCTAAAAAGCGCTATGTATAAAATAGTGAGGGCTGTGATATAAATTTTAGCAATATAGGGGCTGGTGCCAACCCCATCGTCCACATTTCACCATGTTGGAAGATGGGAAACAATCCTCAATGCACGGAGGCAATGATCTGCGGAGTTGCAGCTTATCTGGACTGGCGAGAGACACAAGTATAGTGAGCAGTGTTGCAGCACTTACCCTTAGGATGCGGCTTATATTTCTATATTTGCGCAGTGATTGGTATGGAGTGAGGGCATGTCCTGAGCTGTTTAGAGGGGGATAGAGGGGGGGATAGGTAAGCACCAAGAGAATGGACTGGGCGGAGGAAAAATGAAAAAAAGTGATGTATAATCAGATTGTCAAATTAAAGTTGTCTCGCAGCCATTTCATTTGCTACGCGTTTTTGTTTTTGATTATTACATCTAGTTGTGGTGTGTATATTTATAAAAATATACCACTAATATGCGATTATTTTATAAAGTTAAATAGTACAACTTCTGGAGTTAGCCATCTATAAATTCCCCGCATTACTGTCAGTGGAGCAATCTATAAAAACGAAAAATTTTTGACATCAATGTAAAAAGGACCGTCATTACGTGCACAAAAACTGAGTAAAAACACAGAAATTATCATTAATAGTATTATAATTAACAATTTTGGTGATTTTGATGCAAGAAATGTAGATATAGCTATTGATGATAGCTGCATTGAATATTTACAAAAATTTATTGAAGACAACGGTGTAGATTTTAAGTTTACCACCTCTTCAGCACAAAAAAGTAATAAATATGCTGAATATGAAATAAACTATTCATCAATAGGAAGTATGCATAGTATAAAAGGCAGAATTATTCGAAAACACAATGGCGATGCGCAAACCCTTACCACGGCTTTTACCAAAATTATCGCAATGTCGCTTCGTAATAACCCTGCCAGCCCATATGAAATTTTGTATTTTGTCGACATTGAGCCCAAGTCTATCACACGAAAATACTAACTCTGTGCTCGCCGCACCCGAATTTGGACCTGTCGGCATTGTGTTGAGCCTTGCATCTTTCGCTTCCGGTGTTGGGTGTGTTGCTTCATACGGCTCTTACCATTTTGGCAAACGTAGTCATAGCAATGTCGCCCCACTAGAAGGACACATTCCCACGTTACACCAGGGAGCCAAGCCGCGGCTGCGGAATCGATGTCCAGCCTAGAGAGTGGTGATACGCAGGTGATGCAAAAAGATAATAAATAAGGCGGCTACATTTCTGTAACCGCCTTGTTTTATTTGGTACCGGGAGCGAGACTTGAACTCGCAAGACCTTGCGGTCGGCGGATTTTGAGTCCGCTGCGTCTACCAATTCCACCATCCCGGCATATAATGTGCTTCGGTTTTACCCGAGCCCATATGTGCGAAGAGTTTTCTTAGCGTAAGGGATGGGGATTAGTCAAGAACATGCTTGAGGTTTATTGCCCATAAATGTCAAAAGAGTTTTTGGGCAAGTAAAATCGCCCTTATATATAGGATGACAAAATTTGACATAACCGCAAAATTTGTTGCCTGTTATTCTTCAATCCAGTGAGCAGCGCGCTCAATAGCACGGTGCCAGTGGTACAACATTTTTTCTTTTCTATCCGCTGGCATTGTGGGCGTAAAACGGCGATCAAGTTTCCATTTGCGTGCAATGACTTCTTCACTTTCCCAAAAACCCACAGCAAGCCCCGCCAGGTACGCAGCGCCAAGAGCTGTAGTTTCCGTAATAGTGGGGCGTTCCACCACAACGCCGGTGAGGTCGGCCTGAAACTGCATAAGCATATTATTTCTGCTGGCACCGCCGTCCACCCGCAAGGTTGTAAGCTTGATGCCCGTATCTTTTTGCATGGCATCAATAATATCAAGTGTCTGTAAGGCAATAGCCTCAATGGCGGCTCGGGCGATGTGTCCTTTTGTGGTGCCTCTTGTCAAACCTACAATTGTGCCCCTGGCGTATTGGTCCCAATAAGGTGCTCCCATACCCACAAATGCCGGGACCATATACACACCGCCATTGTCAGGAACTGTAGCGGCTAAACCCTCCAGTTCCGAAGAGTCTTTGATAATCCCCAGGCCATCGCGAAGCCATTGCACAACAGCACCAGCCACAAAAACGCTTCCTTCAAGAGCATAGGAGTATCCGCGAGCAGTTTGCCATGCCACAGTAGCCAGCATGTTGTTTTGGCTTACTGGGGGAGTTGTGCCGGTGTTTAGCAGCAAAAAACAGCCTGTTCCATAGGTATTTTTGGCCATGCCTTCTTTCATGCAACCATTGCCGTAAGTTGCTGCCTGCTGGTCTCCAGCAATGCCCGCGATAGGAACTGACCGCCCAAAAAATTCAGGATGTGTTTGCGCCATAACGCTGGAGGAAGGGGCAACTTCAGGCAGCATTTCACGCGGTACATCCAGAATTGCGAGTAATTCATCATCCCATTGCCCTGTATGTATATTGAAAAGCAGCGTGCGGCTGGCATTGGAAGGGTCAGTGACGTGAACTCCTCTTTTACTGAAGTTCCAGACGAGCCATGTATCAACTGTGCCGAACAGAAGTTCTCCAGCCTCCGCCCTTGCCCTGGCGCCGGGTACATTATCAAGTATCCAACGTATTTTACTGCCAGAAAAATAGGCATCCAGAACAAGACCAGTTTTATCCTGAATAATTTTGGCCTTGCCATCAGCGCGCAACTGATCGCAAAAAGACGCGGTGCGCCTATCTTGCCAGACAATTGCGTTATAGATCGGGGCGCCTGTGGCTTTTTCCCACACAATAGTGGTTTCGCGCTGGTTGGTGATGCCTATGGCAGCGAGTTCATTGCCGCATACTTTTGCGCGACGCATGCATTCGTGCATAACATGAGCTTGTGAATCGAAGATTTCATCGGGGCTGTGTTCAACCCAACCTGGTTGGGGATATATCTGGGTAAATTCTTTTTGTGCGACCTGAACGATATTGGCGTTGGGGTCAAAAAGAATTGCGCGTGAGCTGGTTGTTCCCTGGTCCAGGGCCAGAATGTACTGTTTCATGGTTCCTCCATCTGCGCAGAGGGTCAGCATATTCTGGTATATTACATGTAGCCGCCTTGTTTGAATAGAGGCATGTATACAGGGTGCTGCTCTGCAGATTACGTGCAGCTTTAAAAAAAGTACAAACTGGAGCCAATATATTTGATCTTGAGCGATCTGAAGCTATTGATCGCTCTTAAATTGATTTTAGTTAACGTTGTTCAGCTCGCTCGCGTGCGATGCGCATTGCCCGTGGAGGGAATTAGCGGTCAGGAAGACAAAACAAAAACCCCCGTGAAAATCTCGGGGGTTGATGATGTCGAAACGCGATGCCCTTGAGCGTCAGCGTGATAAATGAAACAAAACTATTTGGAGCAGAGGCGGTCAGCAGGAATAATGGTAAAGTTGTTGGCCTGAAGAACCTCAACAGCCTGATCAACTTTGTCGAAGCGGAAAATCATGACCGCGCTTTCCCCTTCGCGCTGCACAAAGGCATACATGTATTCTACATTGATGCCATTGCGCGAAACCAGCTGCAGCACTTCGTCGAGTCCACCGGGACCGTCATTTACTTCAACGGCTACAACACTGGTTCGTCCCAAGGTGAAGCCTTTATCTTTAAGAACAGATTTGGCTTTTTCGTGATCGCAGACGATCATGCGCAGAATGCCAAAGTCTGAAGTATCAGCGAGTGACAGCGCACGGATGTTGATGCCCGCTTCAGCAAGAGTGTGGGTTACTTCTGCCAGGCGTCCGGCCCTGTTTTCCAAAAAAACGGATAATTGCTCTGCTTTCATGATAAAATCCTTACGTCCGGCTCAGTTCAGGCTTTATGATTAGGGTCGTCGGTGGAAGAAGGCTTTTTATCCTTCGGCGTGATGTCAATTTCATCGGGCTCAGAAGAGGCACGGCGAAAGTTGCGAATGGCCCTGCCAAGCCCACCGCCTATTTCCGGCAGTTTCTTCGATCCGAAAAGCAGTAGAACAACCACAAGTATGAGCAATAATTCTTGCATGCCAATGCCGAACATGCGGCAAGCCTCCGTTACTAGGTTGGATCGAAAAGCCGTATTACACGTTGGAACATAAGCCGCACGGGGCGTAAGGTCAAGGCGGCATGTCGCCAGATTCGTAAGAGGCAAGGGCAGTACTATACTGGTTTATAAACAGAAAGGGCCGTCACCCCCAAAAGTGACGGCCCTTTCCTTCGCGTGGCTTGATAGCCAGATATGACTAGATGATGCCCTCAGCAAGAGCATTTTTTGAGATCAATATGGTCATACTGTCACTCGTAAA
This sequence comes from Desulfovibrio intestinalis, assembly GCF_014202345.1. Lineage (NCBI taxonomy): Bacteria > Pseudomonadati > Thermodesulfobacteriota > Desulfovibrionia > Desulfovibrionales > Desulfovibrionaceae > Desulfovibrio > Desulfovibrio intestinalis. Next base: position 346,756 of record NZ_JACHGO010000005.1, on the reverse strand, counting down.
GGCCACATAGTCGCTGGCCATGCTACTTGGGGTCTGAGCATTATTCACAGTCCAGTCCGAGGACAGTTCTATTTTTTCCGCTCCATTCAGCTGCACGCCATAGCTTTCCAAACTGGCAAGACTGGTCAGATTGTTGCCGCCATCTGTCACGAATATCTCAATATTCTTGATGGTGTTGCTTGCGGGATTAGAGAACAGGCTTTCAAGCGAGTTTTTGTCGGCACCGATCATCATATCAATGCCAGTACCTCCGTCCATGACGGTATTGCTGGCGCTGAACACCAGTACGTCATTGCCCGAGCCGCCATAGAGTTCGTTGGCTCCGGCACCGCCATCCAGGTAGTCGTCACCAGCCCCGCCAAACAGGCAGTCGTCGCCAAGGCCTCCGAGAAGCGTGTCGTTGCCTTCTCCGCCGGAAAGTATGTCGTTGCCGGATCCACCTTGCAGGGTATCATTTCCACCTGCACTACCAAAGATTACTTGAGAGCTTGTTTCGCTGGCATCGCCAAATGATCCGCTTGGCTGATTGTTGACGTCCAGATGGATTTCAACCTTGCCAGAAGCGCTGTCTTGCCAAATTCCATCATTAACCCTGTAAAGAAATTCATCTTTCAGCTCTTCGCCGTTGGCGTGCATTTGGGCCAGTTTTTTCATGGCGTCCATATCGCTGGACATCGTGTAATTGTATACATAACCGTCGCCATTGGCATTGGTGACGATTTCAAGAGTGCCAAATTCACCCGTTATCGTAGTCCCTGAGCCTGAAACACCAACATCAGCGCCAGTGCTGTCTGTGAAGGTGTAGCTGAGGGTGTCGCCATCCTGATCCAGCAAAGACAGCGGGTTACTGTCAAAGGAGAAATTGTCCCCGGCGGGGATTACGCCGCTGAGAATTACAGGCAGCGCTATCTGCTGACCAACGGGAGCATGGTTTGTACCATAGTACCGGATTGTCACATCACCGGACGTATCGCTTGCGCCATGCTGATCTTCCACCTTAACCGAGAAGTCAAACTCGTTGTACTGGTTGGAAGGAAGACCGCCTGCCTGGGAAGCGTCAGGCTCAAAACTGTATTTCCACTGCTTTTCGCCGTTGGCCATTGCCTCATAACGAAGGGTAAGTGTGCCGTCAGGCAGATCGCAGGTAAACAGCGTAGGATCGACCGTATCCGCAGTAAGAGCATACTCGGTTCCATCAACAACAATTGTGAGGGTATGCGAATCGTTCTTGTCCGGATCGTTGACGGTTATGGTGTTGGTCCCCCCATTTATCGAAATTTCTGGGGCATCGTTAGCACCAATAATGTCGATCACAAGGCTTCCAGTTCCTTCAGCTCCATAAGGGTCACGTACAACAAGGTTAAAGATGTCCTTGTCAAACTCTCCCTCGCCCAACGCCTTGATGCCGTTGGGGTTGGTTACCGTGTATTCATAGTAAGTTTTGCCATCGGCTCCAACGGTGAGCGTGAGCTTGCCATATTTACCATACAGTTCTGTTACATTGCGTTCGCCAAGAATGGGGTCCGTTGTTCTGATGTACACCAATGTGTCATCACCGTCAGCGTCTGCAGTTACAATTTCACCAGTAAGAGGCGTATATTTGCCATCACTGCTCTGAGCGATGTCAAATTCATCCTTGTCCAGAGGAATGGCAGTATAATCAGGCGTTTTATCGCCGGTAGACACAATGATGGGCGCGGTATTGGTGCCCATAATGTTGATATTCAGGTCTGCCGTGGCTTCATTGCCATGCGTATCTTGAACCACAATAGTGCCGGGGATGTTGAGTTCCTCACCAACACCAAGCCGTGCAACGCCCTGAGGGTCACCCTTGAAGGTGTACAGCCCTGTGGTGCCGTCGATGCTCAGGGTGCCCATATGTATGGCGCCAGGAGTAGAACTTGAGGTGACCTCCCAACCCGTGGCGGTCTTTATGGCATAGACATCAGAATCAGAAACGTTGCTGCTGTTTTCCTTGATGCTGTAGGTCAAGGAATCGTAATCAGCCTGGTCTGTATCATAGCCTTGCGCCTTGCCATGCACGGTATAGTCAACTTCAGTGCCGCCCTGCTTTTCCTTGACGACGAGCAGAGCGCCAGAGCCTGCGGGGCCAGTTGCTTCAAGCGAACCGTCTACGCCGTAGAGGTAGAGCGTCGGCACATCGTCAGTACCCTGAATAACGACGGTGATTTCCTTATAGGTTGAGCCGCCCTTGTCATCCCGCACGATCACCCTGAATTTTTCTTCAATGGATTCAGGCTGCGAAGATGGGTTGCTGGGGTCCGCGCCGTTCAAGGCCTGAACATCAGGGTGGGAGTTGTTCAGTTTGAAATAGTAACTGCCGTCAGCGCCCATAACCAGAACGCCGTACTTGCCAACCACCATACTGCCTTCGCCGCTGCCATCAGCATTGGCTACGCTGTATGAGAGATTATCCGCAGCGCCACCGCTAAACGAAATATCCGGGTCAGATGCCTCAACCTTGTTTGCGTCACTGATTATTTTATTATCTTCAGTAACCACAAGGTCGTCAGCTGTGCTGATTATGGGGTTGTCGTTTGCGGCAGTTATTTCAACATTGATCGTATGCCCGGTGCTGGCTTTGCCGTCGCTGATGTTAACGGTCACAGGGTCGTTTACCTTCCCGCCAAAGTTGGTATTTTGGTAGGCGGGATCAAGATCGTACGTGTATTCAAAATGCGAATTTCCGTTAACGACAGTCTTGGTGATAGTGTACACGCCATACTGCCCCTGAACCGTGTAGGTATCGGTGCCAGTTGACGTGACATTGGGGCCTGTAAGCACCAGAGTTTCACCTTCCACAGCGTCAAGGTCTTTGGCTTCAAAGTTGCCAGACGTGCTGGTAGAGCCCCATGTGCCCCCGATCTGCTGATTCAGGCTGCCATCGGAGGAGCTTACCACAAAGGGCAGATCGTTAGTGCCCTGCACGGTAATTTCAATGACTTTTGATGTGCCATCGCTGCCGGTAACAGTGAATTCCTGCTTGATTTCTTCACCTTCACGCAGCTTTTGCACGTCAGGATGGTCGTTGTTCAGGGTGTAGGTATAACTACCGTCAGGCTTCAGGGTGATGGTACCATACTTGGTTACAATCACATTCTCCGAAGCGTGAAGGCTTGAGTCTCCGGCATCGGAACCATAACCCGTCAATTTAAGCCCGGAATCATAGAAATTATCGCCGCCCACCTTACCTGTGGCCGTGTAATCTTCATCTTCCTTGACGGATTCATGCTGGTCCTTGAGGCCATTTCCCGGCTGGTTGCCGCCGGAACCGGGGTCGGGATTGGGATCAGGGTTGCCAGGATCGCCACCCCCGTGATCTGCGTCAGGGCCAGCAACTTTGATAACAAGCTTGATGGGCTCATCAGACGTGGCATTGTGCGGATCACGGACATAGATGTTGAAGATTTCTTCTTCAATCGCCTTGGAGTTTGCGGCAACAAGAGCCTTGTAGTCAGCTCCATTCTTGTCAAGAATGTACTGATACGAGCCATCACGCTGAATAATAAGCGTGCCGTACTTGCCCTCGATCTGTTGCACCAGACTGCCCTGGGCTTCTCCGGTAGAGGCGGTGCCTTCAACAGTGAAGAAGGTAAGCCTGGCCTGATCACCGTGGTCGGCATCTGTAATGATTTTCTCAGAGTTGAGTGAACCATTTACCGTAATGTTTCCACCCTTGGTAGCATCCCAGTGCGCCATTTCATCGCTGTCAACAACTACGGCCTCACCGTTTCTTTCATCAAGCGTGAGCTTGGATGTAACCTCCTGGCCTGTAAACTGATCCGTGTAAGCCACAGTGACATCGCCATGAGTTTCTGATGTCACTACCGGTGCGTCATTGGTGCCATTAATGGTTATCACCAGGTTGCCGTTCGTTGTTTCGCCTGCGTGGTTTTGCCCAGAGCCGGTGACGTTTACTGGAACGGTTATGACAACGGATTCCCCAACTGCAAGGTTGTTGATGGGGTCGGCAAGCTCGCTGCCATTCATCAGCGGCTCAAAGGTATACTTGCCATCAGGCCAGAGGGTGAGAGTTCCGTAGCCATTGATGGTGTATACAGAAGATCCGTCACTGCCAGCGGTGGGGCCGCTAACCTTGCCCATATCGGCACCGTCATTGGCAGCCCCGGCGGGAACAGACACAGTCGGGTCGCTATACGTATAGGTATCAGACACTCCTGAACCGGAGCTTGGTCTGTCAGAGAGGTCCGGGTCATCCACGCCAAGCTGGCCGTTGACCACAAAAGACGCAGGGTTGCCGCTGTTCGGGTGGTTTGCTCCGAGGTGCTGTGCATGCCCGTGGCTGCTTGTGCCGTCATAGTGCAGGTAGTAGTAGGTTTCGCTGGGCAGGTCCGAACCGTCCACGCCGTTTTCTTTCATACCTGCAGTATTGCCCACAAGACGGCCCGGATCGTCATTGCCATTGATGGTGATGACGATGGGCTTTACCTCAGAGTATGCGCCGTTGGGGTCTTTTACGCGAAGGTAAAATGTGTCTTCTGCGGACTCACCGTTATTGAGCCAGGTAAGATCATCCGTGCGGGTATAGGTAAATTCGCCCGTCTGCTGATTGATCTCAAGAATGCCAAACTTGCCCTGAATGATAAAAGTATCGCTTTTAAGGTCAAAGTTGGCTTCATCGGCCAGATTATCGCCGCGCAGATCATCGTTGGTAACCGACTTGCCGGGCAGAAGGTTTACCAGCGAGAATGTAAAACCATCTCCAGCAGCAACAAACTGAGACTGCCATGAATTGGTTGCCGGATCATACGTGCCGGCATCTTCATAGTCTGTAATGGCGATCTGCCCCGTAAGGATTTTGCCGCCACCTTCAAACTCACTGCCGGTATTCTTGCCGTAGTGCTCTTCCATAGATTTATCAAGAGAGCCAAGGTCAATAATTGGCCTGTCATTGGTGCCTTGCACAATGACGCCAGTGGGAGTTTCGCTTACAGGCGAGCCTGTGATTTCATTATTGTTGTCGGTTTCGTAAACCCGTACTTCAAAGTTGTCAGACAGTTTGTCGTTAAAGTTCAGCTCTTGAACTTCGTGATTGTCGTTATCAAGCTCATACGTGTACTTGAAGGGGGCGCTGTTATCGGTCGCGCCGTCAGCCTTGGTGCGCTCTATGATGAGCTTTCCGTACTTGAGCTGAATTTCAATGGAGCTTTCACCACTCATAAGCTTGTTGACATCATGAAGGGTGCCGTCACTGTCTACAATAACGTAGTGCATCTTGGCATCAACGCCGGGATTGTTAAGGGCTTCCTGGTCGCTCTTGTCAACGTCGTGCGCGTAGAGCTCGCCCTTGGATTCGGGTTGCCCACTTTCTTCGTTCTGGTACTGGGACTTATAGACTTTATCGTTGGTGTCAGTAATTCTGACGGATTCAGCAGGCATGACGCCACTTTCCACAACGAGGCCACGGCCCCCGGAGAGGCCTATGCTGGTCGGATCATCACTGCCAACCACCTCAAAAATAAGCTGCTTTTCATCATACGCACCAAACTGGTCGCGTATAGTGATAGTGAAGTCGTCTTTACCGATTTCATTTTTGCCCACAGCGGCGGCGCGAATTGGATCAATCACATAACGGTATGTGTAGGTATCGTTTGTGTGGTCGCTGCCTGAAGACGTGCGAACAATGTACAGATCGCCATATAACCCGCCAACCTTAATGGTGTTGTCAGAGGTGTTGTTGGCAAGGTCCATGCCCTGGTCGCCAGTGTTATTGCTTTCGGCCTTGATGTCGTGGCCGTTCTTCATGTCCAGTGTGTCGATGTCGCTGACAGTCAGTTTGCCCGTGGCCACCTGAACGGTCTTGTCGTCATTGAAGATGCCGCCCACATCACCCGTCAGGCTGCTATTATCATGCTTAATGGACAGCTCGGGAATGTCATTGGAACCAATGATGGTAACGACAATTTGACCATTGCCCACTGTCGTGGCCTGCCCGTCGCTAACCGTAGGTGAAAAGGTAATGATTTTTTGCTCGCCTTCGCTGAGCTTGTCAGCGGGGCCGCCAGTGGCATTATTGAGGGTAAAGGTATAGGTGCCGTCGGCATTCATCGTCAGAGTGCCAAAGTAGTTGTCGTTACCAGGGGCCTGATCGGTAACGGTGCCATCGGCAAGATAGTAAACAGTTGTTGAACCGTCAGCGGCAGCGTCAAGAGGGGTACCTTGTGAACTGGCCATGCCGAAGGTCAGGTTGCCCTTGTCGTCAAAGTCTACGTCGTCAGCCTTAACCTGACCAGTGAAGCTCAGCTTGTGCTGCTCATTGCGGGAAGCGTCCGAAGCCAGGTCGCCGTTGCCTACATCCGTTGTGGGAGTGTTTTCAAGCGAATTGGGGAAGAGGGCGCTGTTGTCAGGAGCGTAGACGCCACTTTCTTTGACAGTGCCCTTGCTGCCCTCTGTAAAGAAAGGAGCGTCGTTAGCGCCGACAATCTGCAGTTCCAGAGGAATATCGTTCCACGCGCCGAACTCGTCCTTAACAACGACCTCAAGCTCCACGAGCATCGTATCGCCTTCACCCATACCTTGAACGCAATCAGAGCTGTTCTTGAGTGTGAAGGTATAGGAAGCGCTGTTAGAGGCACTGTTGTCAGTGATATTCAGCGTTCCATAGTAATCCGAGGTGTTCAGCGCAAGAAAGTCGGCCTCGGTAAGCAGAACATAACTGCCAGCACCGTCAGGCACGACATAAAGCTTGTTGACCATTTCCTGACCAGAAGGCGTAGAGACCTTAAAGCCATAGCGCAGTTCAGCGCCATTATCGTAGTCAGTAGCGGTTATTGTGCCAGTGACCTTGACGTTATCGTTGGCGCCGCTGGTATCGTTGGCTTTGCCGGATTCCTTGATACTTTCATGGCTAACGCCATGCTCATCAGGCAACAATTGGGCATTGTTCCAATGGGCGGCATCGTCAGTAAAAATGGGGCGGTCATTGGTGCCGATGATATTTACGTCAATGATATTGTCCCCGCCCACAGGGATGCTGCCATCGCGCAGGTGGTCAATATCATAGTCATGCAAGCCGTACTCGTCCTGCACCGAAGGTCTGAACTGCAAATGCACTTCCTGGCCTTCAGCAAGGGCGTTCGTTTTTCCTCCGGCCTCGGTTCCGGTAAGGGTGAACTGGTATTGGCCTGTTGACGTATCAAGGCTGAGATCACCGTACTCGGTATGATAAATCGTAATGTTGGGGTTTGCCGGGTCAATATCAATACCGATGATGGTCACAGGATCTGTTCCATCAACAAAACCAACAACGCTGCCAAGGGAAATGGCATTGCCTGAGTTGTCGGCAATGCCATATGTCAGCACGCTGTCGTGGTCAGGGTCACGCGCGATGATCTGGCCTTCAATGGAAGTCCTGTGCTGGTTCGCCCCGGTGCCGCCAGCCTGAGTGGCAGTGTTTTCATTGGCATCAAGAGTTTTGGTGGTATCTTTTACGCCATAATCGCCAGCAAAAACGCCATCCTCTTTCAGCACGACGTCATCGACCCTGATGATGTCAGGTGCGTCGTTGGTACCTTCAATGACGACGTTGATGGGCTGCGTTTTGACAGGGTTGATGCCGTCAGTGACAGTGACAAGAATGCTGTCAGTATGGATTTCACCCTGTTTCAGGGAGTCGGCGGCACCGTAGTCCTCGTTATTCAGGGTATAGGTAAAATTGTAGGTCACATTTGAGCCCGCGTTGGAGGGCGTAATGGTAAATGTGCCGTATTCGGTGGTGACGGTGGTCGTGCCAGTGGCGTTAATGGCATAGGATGTTCCATTAATGACTACGGAGGCGCTGAGTGAGTCGCCATCAGGATCGTAGGCAGAAAAGCTGCCGCTCATGACGGCAACGCCAGCCTCAGGAACAAAATTGCCAGCGGGGTTTTTAACCCAGCCGGATTCCTTGAGTGAAAGCGTGATCATCTCGGAATTGGTGCTCAATACTGGCGACAGGTTGAAGGCCGACCCCATAAGATCTTCAGACGTCACAGAGCCCAGCGCAAAGCCATAATCAAGCGCGCCAAGGTGGTCCAGACCGTCTTGCAGGTCACTGTTGGCATACTCACTGTAGCGGCTGTCGCGTGCAGCGGCGGCGGCTGGCCCGGCAGCAGGCATGAGGTCCGGCCCCATAGCGGCAAAAAAGTCCGCACTGCTAACAAGCTGGCCGTCAACTTCAAAGTCAGGGGCAGTGTCCTTGTTGTACTCTGTGTAGAAGTTTTCAATGCGAACGCTGGAGCCATCATCAAAGCGAAACAGAAGGTCGCTGTCGGAACGCTCAAGGGTTGCTTCGCCAGCAGGAAAATTTAAAGCAATCCGTGCATCGGCTTCAGCAGGAACAATTGATTGTTGAGAAGCTGCCGGGCGAGAGATGTTTACAGTACGCATGAATGCCTCCGCAAAACCTTTACCGCGAACTAGAAAAGAAGCTCCAGCGGCAAAAGTTTAGGCATGCGCGCTTATATAGCGCGATAGATGGTTACCCAATAAGGGCCAGAGTGGGGGATAGTAGGGAGCAGGCTGCACCTGCTCAAGGCCGGATGCCGATCTGAGTTGTGGCATGGCCTCGTGCCCGTTAGATTTGCCTGGGCAAAACTGACAAGCGCTGTGAGAAAAACGGGAGCACTAAATGATATGAATTATCAATTGTTGGTTATACCATACGCTGTTTAAAAGTTTGGTCAAGAGTAAAACTTTATTAATCTAAAGCAGGTTAATGATAAAAAACTATAGGCGTAATAGCTTTATAAATATTATATTTGCTAATTAAAAATATATTTCCGATAACATTGAAATATGCATTTTTATAAGGACCACACACTATTTTTTGTAGAAATGTATTTAAACATATACGATTTTTTAAAGCTTTAATGTGGTATTTATCATGATAATGCATGTAGATATGTTTCCAGAAATGTTTGATAGATGGACAAAAAATTATCCTAAAAATATTTTTCCTGCCGACGGGCTTTTTGGTCAAGGCATTATTAGTAAATGCTGTTGAGGAAGGAAGAGTGAATAGTATTTTCTTTTAATATTAACATAGTTATGGTGTATTTTTCATTTTTTATAGTTGGTAAATGAAAAAGAGTGCCAACAAAATGGGGGCCAGTTGCGTTGACGGTAACGGGCAAATATGGTTTCTGTAGCTAGGCGCTAGTAACGCCTTGTTTTCCAGTGGCGGCCTCCCACCCCGAGAGTTTGTGGGCTTTATTGCGTCCTTTTTCAGGGCGCTATTCTCGCATTGTATCTCCGGGTGTGGGCGAAATATAATACCCGCAAGGGAAAATAGCTCGCCGTCCGCTGGCGGTTACTAGCACCCGGAGCTTGCTTTTGTGGCTGGCTCCAATAGTAAAAACCAGTGGAGTGCCGCATGTCTACTATCTCATCCCCCAATCAAGGTCTTCCTGACTTCACAGAGTTGGCTGAAAAGCTGCAAGAAGCCGCACAGGCTCTTTTGGCTCTTTCTTGCCCTGTCATTATGGACTCAGACGAGCCGCCACCTGCTTTGGAAAAAGCGCCGCCTGAAATTCGCTCTTTCCGCATTCCCGGCTATATGCTCGCCAAAGAAAAGCAGATGCTCGAAATGCTTAAGGCTGAAAATTGGCAGGAAATGTTTGATAAGACCTATGACCAGCTTTATACCTTGGCGCTGCTTATGCAGCACTTTGAAACCGATGAAAAAATTGACGGTTTTTCTGTGCAGCAGATGGGGAACACGCTTATGGCCCCACTTGATATGTTGAGCCGCCTTTGCTCCTTGGTGGCCGACTTCAGACCTGTAACAGCAGAACACTAGCAGCCGTAGAATAGATTGACGGCCTTTGGGGGTTGCCTCCAGAGGCCGTTTTTATTGTGGCTTTAGGCAAAGGCTGCCGGAGCGCGCAAAGTGAAAATACTCGCTTTACGAGCCGTGCCGATTTGATCTCTTGAACCTGTTCAGTGCATGCCTTGCTATATGGGGGGCGCTGTTTACGTATGGTGGGGGCAGAGGTGCGGCGGTGGTAAGGAGCTTTATTAAGGCTGCCCCTTGATGGAGAGATGCGGGCAGGGGATGCGGTGAGAATGGAGGGACGCTAGCTTGGATCTGCCAGGATTGTTGCTGTTGCGGTCATTGGGGTTCATAGCGCTTCACAGCAACTAAATAGCAGCAGGGTGGGGAGCAGCTTTCATTGATAAGGCAGGCGCAACGTGATCTGTCATTGCGCTGAGCGACGGAGGGAACACCCTTCTAGCAAGAGGCAAACGGGCAGGGCAGGCTCCATGCCACGGCAGTTAGCTGATGATTTTTCCTCTTGTTGAAATATTGACTTGTTTCTCTGCCTATATCCGGCCAGCTTTACCAGTATTTCATAAAATATTTTTAGCATCTGTCAACAAATCGGCCATTGCATGGGCGCAACGCGATTTATTTCAACTTGATCAGTTGGTTATACTTCATTCGTTCTTTCATCATCTCGCACTGCCAAGTTATGCTGGTCATAGCCAGTATTTTACATTCTGACTATGCATTAAAGTAACATCCCACATTATCTTAATATTTTTAGATTATAGTGACACATTATAATGTTCGCAATTTAGGGTAGTAAAAGTAACCAAATTGCTAGGTATATTGATGCGAACATGAGAATGCACTTATGTTCATTCTATGGAAATGGGTCAGGAAATAGCAGAAAAGACGCGGGCCGGGTCGTGAAGTGATGATGGGTATTGTAGCGGAGCACAGTTTTAAGCTCCAAACGGCTCATCCCGCACGCTAAACAGCAAACCTGTGGGAGGTCTGTTATGGAAAGATTAAAGAGTGCTTTGTCTGCGGCCATCGAATTTGGCGAGTGTGTTTTTGTCACTGAGAAGGAACGCGGCAGTATTGGCATCATACCCCGGTGCGTAACCAATAATTGTGTTCACTGCGATATCGTTTCCGTCTCGCGCACCTGCGATTCGCAAAAGAGAAAGGTGAAGCTGGATCTGGTTGATCTGCAACTGGCATAATGGCCTTGATAGGGGGGATCTTCACCCAGCCACAACGCAGATAAAACCCGCGCAGGCTGAACTGGACACTTTGTTCACTGCTCCAACAATACAATGGTTGCCCTAGCTCTGCTGCGAGCTTTAAGCTTGATGCAGGGGGTGATTCAATCTGGCTTGGCTGACCTTTTAAGTATTCAAAGCTTAGTTGGAGGCACAGGTCAAAAGTCCCAAAGAGTCAAATCGAAAGGGCAGAGGCGGCATTAGCTTCGGCGCAGTAAAAATCAAAAGATATAAGGCCACTTGGCCAAAACAAAAGGCTCACGCTCCGTTATGGATGCCGTGGGCCTTGCTGGTTTGGTGGAGGAGTGGGTGTGAGGCCGAGGCGTAGAACTGATGAATGTGCCTAACGGAGCGATCTAAAGGAGGCTGTGCGCAAGGTGTGCGTGGGCTGTGGCATGACGCAACGGTGAGGAAACAGACTAGGTTTTCCATCATTATTTGTGCCGTCGTCCCATCAGTGGCTGTAACAAAACAGGGCCGAGTTCCCTCGGCCCTGCCCATTAATGTTTTCCATCAATTATGGAATATAACCATAGCTAGATTTAGCTAGGCATTGGATGGTTCTCATCGGCGCTGTTCGCCAAGCATATTGCGAGGCTAACAAAGATAGCAGGGTGGACTGTCCTCATCTTGGGAGACGTTCTTGCACATGACTGAATCCTCCTTTTACAGATATGAGGATGCTCTAGAGCTTGATTTATTTATGCAGAAAAAGCCCGTTAAAAGCAAGCAGAATATATTCAAGAGATATTTAATAGTTATAGACGGTTTGGCATGCCTCGCTTGGTTGCGCTGAGACGTGAGGGGATGTCAAAGAACCTACCGAAGCTACGAGGGACCGAAAATGGTAAAAAAATGAAGCCCCCAAAGTTTTTTGAAATCTTACGAGACTTTTGAAACTGTTTGATCATGAAGCGGAATAATCAAGCAGAAAAGCAAGTTTGTAAAATTTTAAACTTCAACCCTCATCGTCTTTATTTCGCAATTTGTGGACTCTGGACGACGTTCATTCTGTTATGCTATATTTAAAAAATAATATGATGTTGAGGTCATTTTAGCAAAGAGTGAGTTATAATATTATTTATATTAATAATAGTATGACTATTGGGGTTGCCAGGGATAATCAATTTTATACTGTGGAATATAGGGGATATGTAAAATGGCTTATCCTATAGAGAAAAAGCTTGTTGTTGGGATCTCTTCAAATGCTTTGTTTGACTTGAAAGAAGAGGATAATATATTTCACAATGAAGGGTTAGATGCTTATCGCAAATATCAAAAAGAACATGAATCTACTGTATTGAAGAAAGGAGTTGCTTTCCCATTTGTAAAGAGATTTTTGCATATAAACAGTATAAATGTAAAAGAACAGCCTGTTGAAGTTGTTTTGCTGTCTCGAAATAGTCCAGAAACTGGAATTAGAGCCTTTAATTCAATAAAAGAGTATGAGCTGGATATAACGAGAGCCGCATTCATGTCGGGTGGCTCAGCTATAGAGTATATAGACGCCTTTAATATTTCGCTTTTCCTTTCCACAAACGAAGCTGATGTAACTAGTGCTATACGCCAAGGGTTGCCTGCAGGAAGGATTTTGGAAACAGATATTTTAGATGAAGATGAAGGCTCTATTGAGCTAAGAGTTGCCTTTGACTTTGATGGGGTAATTGCGGACGATGAGGCTGAGCGCGTTTATAAAGAGAGGGGATTAGAAGAATATCATCAGTATGAAACAGAGCACGGTACAGAGGAATTGGGTGCTGGGCCTCTAGGAGATTTTTTCAAAAAACTTTCGCGTTTTCAAAGGGCTGAAACAAGAAAAAAACAGATCGACCCCACATACAAAAAAATTTTGAAAACAGCGATCGTTACAGCGCGAAACGCTCCTGCCCATACAAGAGCAATTAATACCCTGAACGCGTGGGGGGTTGAAGTCGATGAAATGTTTTTACTCGGTGGCATAGACAAATCAAGAATTCTGAATGTACTAAAACCCCATCTATATTTTGATGACCAAGTGGGGCACTTGGATATAGATGCGGCAAAAAATATTCCACTTGTTCATATTCCATTTGGGATAGCGAACAAAAAATGACTATGTCCTATAAATCCAATGCTGCATTTTACAAATAACCTACGCACGGCTTCTATAGCAGCATCAAGTTCTGCAAAGCCTTTCTTGACGTATTGGATCAGCACGAAATCAGGTAAGCCCTTTCTGCAGATCACTATATAATGTGAGGTCGCGTTTTTTTGCTTATTCATCTCTGGTTTCATGCAGTTCTATAGGTGAAGAAATCGCCACGCAGGAAAGCACATCGAATAGGTCATCCTTTGTCGCGTCGATCAGTTTTTGCCGATCTTTCAATAGGCGATGGTACCTTCTTCCATTATATGGCACTTTTTTCTGGAAAAAATGCCAAAATTTTGCGGAGTTCCTCGCATTTGGCAAGGCAACGCCGGAAATGAGAAATCCCGAAAGCCTTGTTATTAGCGGCTTTCGGGACTCTTCCGATTTATACCGGATAAGCTGATGGTGGAGGCGGGGGGAATCGAAGTGTTAATTTAAAGCGGCGTTTTTATACGATAATTAATTTAAAATTATGGTGATTTGCCCCATAATTGACCCCGTTTGTGGGGAGGCTCGCCAAAAACGGAACCGAACTCGCGTCCGAAAGCAGACGGATTTTCTCGCTGGTCAACGCTATGTCACGGCGTCAAAGATGGCAACAGAAAGGCCTCCCATAGCGGGCAGCTTATCCCTCACCACATCTTTGCCGCTTCACACGGCTCTTTCACAAACTTGTTCTCATTCCCCTGCATCGCCTCAATTCGCTTGGCCCTTGTGCATTCCCACTGATCGACAGGATACATTTTATCCCACGCGCCCATAAGCTGCTCCTGCTGGCGACTCATTTTGTAGCGCGGGTAGGCATCCTGCATATAGAAATAGCTGCGGGCGATCTGGCCACGCGCGCGTGCTGGTGGTTCAGCTTTGCTACCGACAATCTTCATCTCACACGAGCCAAAGGAGGGCGGTTCACTCGGCAGCATTTGGTAATTGAAGTTCGAGCGCATGGCGTTCACAGCGCCGATTGCCGGATACAGGTTGTACATGTCGGCCTGCATGTGGCGGTACTCAGCGTTGACCTTCTCGGCGCACTTCCGCCCTTTGAATGCCTTGCCCCGGTTATCCACACATTCCGGCGAACCTTCGCGCCATTCTTCAAAAGCACGCCCGAAGTTCTCAGCCGGCACAACGTGTTCCCATTCTATTTTTGCGGCCCGCTTCTCGTGCTTGGGAGTAATAAAACCCTCTGGAAGGGTTATGTTGCCCTGTGCATCATACTCAGCGCCGCAGTACAGCGTGATGCGGTGGTCTTCATAGACTTGGCCAAGCATTTTTTTTGCGCGGGCAAAGCTGTCGTTTGTTGTGTTTCCTGCTGCCAAAACCAAAGCGGGAGCCAGAATAGCCCCCGCAAAAACAGAGAGAAGAAATTTACGCATTATGCCCCGTCCTGGCCATCAGCACATTCAAACACAACTGAGGCAGTTGCCCCGTCCGATGTGGGTTGTGTCTCCATGCTTTGAATATGGGCTTGCTTGCCTTTCTGGGCACAGAAGTCTTTTGCGATCTGGATTGCATCGCGCTTGGCGTCCATTTGGGCCCCACTCAAAAACGCTTGCGTTCTTTCGATATCGACCGTGTACACGTTGGGTCGAATCTCAACTGGTGCACCGACTTTTGTGCCGCAGCCGACAAGTGCCAAGGCGCAGCAAAACATTAAAACAAGATTTTTCATTCCGCCCCCAATGCGTTTTACGATTTTCTATCAATCTAGCTGTGTTGGCACAAGGGGGCTTGAGCGTAGATTTACGCCTCACTGCCACTTACAACCACATCAGATGCCCTACACTTACACGTTGGACTTATCGTGCCATCACGGCAGACAACCCGGCCATTCGAGCATTGACCAGACATGCCGCCATGATGAGAGCAGCAGCCTCGGCCAGCTTCAAGGATGCCATCCAGGGCATCGTCAGTTTGTGCGGCTTCGCACTGGTCTGAGGGCACAGCCTGGGGAGCAAAATTATCATCAGCGAAGGTGGGAACTGCAAGCAGTAGAAACAAAAGCGCACTGGCAAGAGTTTTCATAAAACCTCCTATACTCAGTGCGTAGCGCGCGGGGCAAGGCGTGTCAAAAATAATAGCGCAGCACTTGGAATGTGAAGAAAAAGAAAAGGCCACCCGAAGGCGGCCAAGAACTTACCATCCGCGTGAGGGAGAGTTGTTTGATCTGCTCGGGTAAGAGCGTCCAAGACTGTTATTATTATGGTCAGAATTAAACCCAGATCGGTCATTATCGTAATGCTTTGTTCCAGGCTGCCCCGTGTACGGGTTGGTGTTACCGTAGGTGCTATAATTATTGCTTGTAGTATTGTCAGGGGCAGTCCGCATGTGCGGCTGAACATACGTTCCGTTATCGCGCGTATATCCATTTACATAAACATCGTTACCGTAAGCAGATGCAACCACGGGAAAGAGAAGAAGAAATGCGAGAACGAGAAGTTTTTTCATAATATCCCCCATATGTTTTTCTATTCCCCTATCAACCTGAGGGATTTGGCGCAAGAATGTTTTTGCTGGTGGTCAACATCTCAGCCCACCTTGCCCCCGTATTTGTTAGCTGATAGGAAAAGCTCATCCGAGGGGGAAGGATGCACCAGGTCAGACCCTACATGCGTGATTCCGTGAAAAACCTTGAAAAGGTTTTCACTGAGTATGCCTTTAATAAAAAGGTGTTGACTGCGGTTCACGCGGAGCTTGGTTTTCGCACGACAAAAAGCGCCGCCGCCTTACTCCTGAAGGTGCAGCAGCGGCTTGAAGAAATAGAGAAAAAAGATCGCTTTGGCCGGGAGAAAAGCGTTAAGGGTGCGCCGCCAGTGACGCCGTCCCAAGCTCAGCTTCCCTTGCTTGAAACGCCCGTTGCCAAACCCGCCCGCGTGGATCAGGGCACAACCCCACCAAAACCCCCACGTCCTGAGCCAGCTGCAGTAAGTAGCCCGCCAACGATTACAACTCCGCCACCAGTGAAACTGGCTGCCCAAGCCAAAGTAAAGGCCGAGGCCGATAGGGCCGTGAGTGTTAGCCTTGTTGGCTTAAGCCTCTTGGCCGTCATCTTAATTTTTGCCTTTTTCGGAAAAAAATTGACCGATGACTCTGTGGTGCATAGGGCGAACAGTGTGCCCAACACATATAAACATGTGCCCCTGTATACCAAGCCTCGCGTGAGTCCAATTTTCTTTGACGAATCCCCAGAGTGGCCGCAGCAGCGCGAAATGTCGCCCCAAGCTCGTGCAGAGGGCGACATTAAAAAGGAAAGTACGGGGGATGAATATAAAGTTGAAGATCGTATCCTTTATTACAAGAGGGCGGTGGACGCGCTTTTAAACTGATTCCACCGGATCAGTTCACGCCTATCGGGCGCATCCAGAATGTTTGATTATTCTCCCTTTCCACTCGTCGTTTTGTTCGCGCATAAAAGCCAGGCTTCATGCTTTCAAACAGGGAATAACCGATGGCGTAATCAAAGCCAGTGCGGAACCACCAGAGGTTATTGCCAGGGGTGGCGTTAATAACTGCACGGGTTGCTGTTTGTGCCACGCTGTCACCGTCGCGCAGGCGCTTGTACAGGTTTTCGACGTCGGTGATTGTGCCGCCCAGTGTCGGCCCAAGAATGGTATTGCCAAATCCACCGCCCATTCGATTCGCTTCGCCAAATAGAAAGTCACCGTATATGCCCAAGCCGCCGCCTTGCGCCGCTGCTGCCATTGCTATCTTTTTAAAGCTTTCGGCATCTTCAGGAATGCGCGGCGTTTTTCCGGCAAGCCATTCCTTGGCGGTCATGGAGCCATAACCAAACAGTGTGGTCATGAGGAATAGGCGCGAGAAGTTCAGAAAGGCCGCTCCTTTCCCCTCATTGGCACGCCCTATAAATTCCCGGCCCATAGTCTTTTGCATAAAAGCGAGGGGGAAGCTCTTAAACTGCATCACAAAGCGCAGGGCTTCGCCCACTCCTGTTCCGGCTGCCGTGCCTTGCCTTACATAGCTTCGGGTTTTACCGTCGGGTGTCAGAACGGCGAAATCCAGCCGGTCACGAATCATAGTACGAAGCTGGTTTTGCAGGTCGAAGCGAAGATTATCAAGCCGCGCTGGCGTGGCGTCTTGCCCTTGGCGTTTAAGGTAATCAGCAAGCACATTGTCAGAAACATCGTTGACGGCGTCCGGCGTGAGATAATCACGCCCATCTGCTGCCCGCGTTTCACCGCTGCGGATGATCTCCCATCGTTCCGCGTCAATGCCGTACATGGACAGAAGGCGTTTCCGCTGCATAGAAAGGGCTGGCCAGTCTAAAGCGCGATCCAGGGCCAAATCGTGCGACATCATCAGGGCGGCGCTTTTACGCCAGGTGTCCGTCCACCACTGCAACCCATTAAGCTTGAAAAAAATGTTCTGCATGCGTGTCATTCGCCCCGGCAGCTCGTCACCGGAGAAACGGGCCGTAACGTCTGCGGCCATGCCATCAAAGAACACGCCAAGTTGTGAAAGGATTTTTTGCTGCTCGACGGTGCCGCGCCCCTTCAGCATACCGCCCATTCCTTCCAGCATACTGCCGAAAAAGCTGCGCCCCTGATAAGCAAACTCACCAGAGAACAGGGGTATGTCTGAAAAAGAAGACATGAGCACCTTGCCCAGCTTGGTCATGTTTTGCCACATGCGTATGGTACGACCAATGGCAGCAGCGGAGGCGTTGCCTTCAAAATTAAGGCTGCCGTCCACTTCCTTGATCTGATTGCTGAGTGCGCGCCGTGCATTATCCAGACGGGCCACGCCGTCTGTATCCCCTCGCGTATAAAGCGCCGATCGCACGTCATTTACGATAGAGTTAAAGTTATGTTGCGGCGAGGGGCCGAGGGCACGCATAAGGGCAGTGGATTGCGCGCTGGACATAAGGCCGTTAATCACGGCCTCGCGCAAGTTGCCTACGCCAAATTGAGAATTATAGGATGCCCAAGCATCAGCATCAGCGAAATGCAGAACGCGCTCTTGTGACATTTTGATGGCGATATTGCCCACCGTTGAGGCTTTCATGCCGCTAAGGCTGTTTGGGGTTTGCGGGTTCTCCCGTCCTACGGTGATGTGATTGAAGGCCGCATAGAGAAAATCACGGCGTTGCTGATCGGTGGTGAGCGTGCCGTCTTGAATTTTTTCCCAATCCAATAGGGGAGTGCCGCTTTCTCCCCCCTCTGTAAGAAAACTGCGCCATGCCTCAAATCCTGCGCGGCGCAACTTACTGCGGTTGTGGCTTTGCCGCACGATGTACCCTGGCAGCTTCCCGATCAGCGCCCCAGAGAGATTGGCGTCACCACGGGCCTTTTCCTGCCATTTGTGGATGATGCCCGCTACTTCTGCAGCTTCTTTTGGCCCCTTGAATGCCTTTGCCTCTGGGTTATCAAGCGCCCAGAGCGCCCGCGCCACATCGCCATCCATCACTCCTCTTCGGAACAGCTCAAGATGTGTATCGCCCAAGGCTGTAATATCGGCCAGCAGGCCGCCGACATAGTGACCTCCCAAGGAAAGTTGTTGAGCGTCTACAGAAAATCGCGTGCTGTCTTTTGCGTAATTGCTGCCCACGAGCAGGGTGGAGAGCCCTTTTTCTTCCTGCCCGGCAAATGTGGACAGCACATAATCAACACTCTTCAGCCTGGCTGTTGCTTGCAGAGCCAGGGCACGCTTTTTCGCCGCGGCTTCCAATATCTGCCTGTCGCCTGCTTGGGCGACTGCCTCTTGCAAGGCGCGCTC
The DNA here is from genome assembly GCF_014202345.1 of Desulfovibrio intestinalis. NCBI lineage: Bacteria > Pseudomonadati > Thermodesulfobacteriota > Desulfovibrionia > Desulfovibrionales > Desulfovibrionaceae > Desulfovibrio > Desulfovibrio intestinalis. The sequence continues at coordinate 327,843 of NZ_JACHGO010000005.1, read as the reverse complement.
TATGTTATCAACGCCACCTTGCTTGTGTTCAAGGGCTTGCCTGGTCTTTTTGACCTGCTCAAAAAGCCCGAGTAATTCATCATCGTCCATCCCTACGGCAACGCCATTGCGGATCAGATCAACGCAGTCGCCATTATCCATGGTGGTTTGGCTCATTATATTTTTCCTCTTTAGCGGCGGGTTTCGCACTGCGCTATTTCAGCCAAAATTTCCTTGCGGCGGTGAGCTTCAGCCATCTCCATTTCTGCCATATTTACATCTTCCCGGTATGCTTCGCCTACAACGTCTTTAAGGTCTGGGTGGGCTTCCTGCACCTGCCGCCACTGAGCATCTAAATCTTTGACAGCTTCATCAGAGAGCGCCTGCACAGCCTCTAAGGGTTTGCCGTCAAGGTCTGGCTGGCTTGGCAAGCGGGTGTCCACGTCTTCCACAAAGCTGCGAGTCATCATACTGCCCAAGGCGTAGCGAAAGGCTTTGTCGCCATCTTTCATGGGGGTGGTGAGCATATTGCCGAAGATGGTATGCATTTCGTCAGTAATTTGCAGACCTGCGGCGTCAGCATTGGCATAGAGTTCCAAAAACCATTGCCGCAGCTTTTCAAAAACGGTTTGCAGCTGTGGGGCAGGGGCTTTGCCTTCCAGTAGGAATTGTTCACCTGCCCTCGCAAATTTTTCTTCCATTTCCCGTGTCCACTTCTGACCAGGCTCGGCGCCAACAAATTCTTCTATCTTGGCCCAATCTTCGCGCACCCGTGCAGGGGCTTCTGGGTGTGCTGCGGTTTGTGCCATCTCTCGGCGGAAGACATGGTAAAGCTCATGAGGAGCAGAAGAGAAATCAGACGTAGCAAAAAATTCAATGACGGCCTTGCCGTCGGCGTCGAAGGTGACGGCGGCGCGAGGTTGAGAGGCTGTATTGCCTTTGGCGTCAGGTGAGCTTATATTTTTCTCAAGCGGGTCGTCTGATCCAGAGGGGAGACCGTTTTCACGGTCGGGATACGCTGTAATTTCCTCAGCACTCTGGTATATGGCGGCCTTCTTTTTTTGCTCTTCAATCCAGTTTTCCACGCCTTTCTTTGAGTCCTCAAAAGCCGTTAACACTCGTAGTCGATTACCTTCTTTGGTCCGCATCGGCGCAGCGAAAACAGCCAATGCCTTTTCTTCGTTGCCCGGCAGTACGAAGGCATAGGCTGGGCCGCCCGTCACCCGGTTGTTTCCCAATGCGGTAATCTCACCTTGTGTGACGGCCTCTGGAATGCGTCCCCATTCAGAAAAATCAGGATGATCTTTGCGTATGTGGCGCACCTGATCTGAAGCCAACATGATTTCTGAACCGTGAAATTCAGGAGTGTCGGCCCGATCCACAGGGCCAATGCCGATGTATGATTTTTTATCCTGGGGAGTTCCGGCCAAGACTTCATCTATAAAAGCCTGAAGGCTAGGTGCGCGGTTGCGGTACATGGCGTGAGTTAAGGCGTCTTCGTCCAACGTCCCATTGCCGGCCCGGTATTCCGGCTTATAGATATCATAAAACTCTTGTACCGGACGCTGTAAATCGTGCGACCATGCCCTTGCTCGGGCGTCAAAAATGGCAGCAGCGGCATGTGCTTCCTGTGAGAGCCTTGCATTATCAAGGCTTGAGCTTGTTTCTAAACGGGCATCGTGTATTTCCTGGGCGTGTGCATCCTTCAGAGCGATAGTGTCTGATGTTGGCGCTGTAAGCTCCCACGGCTGACGTTGCCCAGACTTAGCTCGCAAATGGTCGCCAATCGCACCCGCTGTTGGTTGCAAGGCCGCGCCAAATATAGCGCCAAAGCCGATGTTAATCAGAGCTTCAGTCTTGTCATAATCTGCCTGCTCTTGAAATCTGGTAACTGCAATAAGCGGCTCAACTACTGCTGCACCCACTGCACCTTCAACAGCGCCGATGCCCGCACGCACGCCAGCACGACCCCATGCCCCTGAAGCCTTGCCCAGAAGAGATAGCGCCCGTGCCTCCCCAACGACAGGGAAAAAGGCCGAGGCGATGTTGATCGGGTCAATCAATGAAGTTCCTAAGCCTGTGGCGAGGCCAAGCGGTGCCCATGCATCTGGCGCGGCTTGGCGCACAGCCCTGCGCTGCACCTCTTCGCGCTTCCGCTCAATAATCACATCGAGCATGGCTGCGTTGTAGCCGTCCTGCGGTTTCAAATCCTGTTCAAGCCCGGCGTCTTTAATGCGCTGCGCCTGTGAGTCTTTATCCAGAATTTCCGGGCGCTGCTTGCTATATGTTACTACAGGAAAGCCAGATTCATCTTCTTCCGTGCTTATTCCGGCGGCCTGTGATGCCAGCGCATACATCTCGCTCTGATCTGCGATGGCCACGCTTGGCAAGTCGTGTATGGCATCCGCTGCGGCAGTGGAAAGGTATTCTCCAAGCGTTGGTTTAAGCCAGTCTGTGGATTCGTCAAAGGCAATGGGGTTCACGCGGGGCTTGGTGTATAAGGGCATTATTTGTGCCCTCCTATGTCGTATTCATTCATAATATCTTCAATGGTGGGGCGCTGGTATTGCTTGTCTTCGCTTCCGATACGCACCAGATCAGCCCATGAGCGGAAGATTATTTTACCTTGTGTGTCACGCACAGGGCGACCCTGAACGTAAAGGTTTAGTCCTGATTCGTCAGGGGCTGTCACCCATTCGCCATCACGCTTGATTACTGAAGAGGCCGATTGAGCAATAAACTGTGAGGTAAGCCCCCCTGATGCCTTGGGCACTGTGATACTTTCAGGCTTGCTGGCAATGTCTAAAAGCGCGCTCCTCGCTCCTTTGGCAATGGCATCGGCATCCACCTTCGATGGAACGCGGTAATATCCGTCACCCTGTTCAACAAGGCGATACCTGTTCAGGGCAACGTCCTCACTGGCCTTTCTAGCGGCATCCTTTACATCAAAGCCACGCTGCATATATTCAAGCGTCAGCCGCGTAGCGCTGTCTGTGATTGTGGCGGCCATTTCAAGATCGCCCTGAGCCTGAAGCGTCGCCGTGAATTGTTCAAGTTCTCCATGAACTCTTTCGCGGAGGTCTTTAAAGCTTGATTCAGTAAGGCCTAGAACGTCCTTGGCTTGTTCTTTGTATTTGGGGTTCCTGTATGTGGATGCCAGTAGCCCGCCACTTTCTTTGTCCATGCCCGACGCAACAACGCGCAGGCCAGTAGGCATCTTGCCTTCTGTGACAAGCTGGCGTTCAACTGAGGGCCAATGCTGCCCCCAAGCGGACTGTTGCTGTTCGAGAATTTCAGCAGGTTTGTCGCTGTTGGCAACGCGCCATGCAAGATCTTTGGCCGCGCTGTCTGGCAACAGAGGGGGCGATTCAACTTCGCTCTGACGCATGCCTCGTGCGGCCCCTGCGGCCTGAATTTTGGCGGCATAAGTTTGCGCATTTTCAGGGGTAGGCGACTCTTGCCACGATTTGAAGGCGGTCTGGACGCCCCTATCTTTACCAAGCAAATAGCCAATGGGGTCTTTTTGTCGCAACTCTTGATCCACCTTAACGGCATGCTCTAGCCGGGTGTAGTCAGCGAGTGAAGAGGCGTAGCCGTCACCGGGTTGCGGCTTGCGATCTGCAAGCATTTTTATTTGCTCTTCGGGAGTAAGCGTTGACATGGCTTGAATATCAGCGCCAAAAGCCCTAGCACTTTCAACTTCCTGCCATATTCGCGTTCCTTTTTCTGCTCCGTAAGCACTTACGACTTCTTTCTGGGTTGGGGCAGTGGGGGCGTCTTGCCCTTGCCGCCATGCAGCTATGGAATCCTGCAAGCGTGCATGAACATCAAACTGGCGTTCAGCACGCTCAGCCCTTGCCCGCGCCTGAAGCTCACGGCCCAGCGAATTTATGCGGGCCTCGTACTGCGGGGCGGTAGCGCCGAGAATATCCTTGTACTGCGTAAAGGCTTCACGGGCGCGGCCCACGTCCTCCTTGGCAAGAAAACTGTCAATAATAATGCCCGACGCCTTGTGATTGATTTCGGCGTCGATGGCGCGATTATCCATGCCGGGGAACAGATCCGCATAGCGGCCTTTGAGAGACGCAAGCGAGGTTTCGATAAACTCCCTGTTGCCGGGGTCTTGGGCGATGGCATCCATTGCCTGGGCCACATCGCCATCCCACGCGCTCTTTTTCCACATCTTTTCTTGCTGGCTGGCGTAGGACTGCCCTTGCTCGGTAAAGCGCAGACCAAAGGCGGCGGCATCCTGCATGAACATGGTGCGGAATTTGCCGGAAAACTTTTCTGCCAGAGGCGCGGCGGTGTCGCGGGCAAAGCTGTCGAAATGTTCCCCAGCGCCAAGGGCGTTCTGCCCCTGATTTTCCTTGGTGAAGCGTTCCTGCTCTGTGGAAAGCTGCGTCTTGTAGTCTTGCAGGGCTTGAGAAACACGGGCGGTTTCCTGACTGACGTATTCCTTGATGCCGATTTCTGTAAGCTGTTTGCCAGCATCAAGCATCGCCTGGGCGGTACTTGCTGCGGCATCTTGCCCAACATTGCGCACAAGAGCCTGTTGAAAGCCGGGATCAATGCCACCGACCTGCACACGGCGCGGGGGCGTAGCGTATTGCTGTATGCGTATGGCCATGTGTTAACCCCCAACCGTCTTGATCATCTTCATGCCAGAAGAAAGCGCCTTGCCAAAAACGCCATTGGAAGCACGTTTGCCAAGGTCGCTTAGTGCGCCTGTACTGCTACTTGCTGCACCGCCAAAACCGCCTGCCATAGAATAGCCGCCGATGCCGGAAACAAGCCCTTGCATGCCAGCGGTCAGAAGCGATTGCCCAAGCCCTTTGACCGTGCTGCCGTAGTAGCTGCCGGCACTGTCAAAATTGGCGGCGTTGGCTTCCTGTGCGCGGACGTTCTGCCGCGTTTCCCACTGGCCTACGGCCTTCTGGTAGCGGTTGGCCCCAACGTCAGCCGCGTAATTTGCGGCATTGCCTGAAAGCACCTGGGCGGCGCTGCCACTGGACATATCAACCCCCAGCGCGCCCATGTTGGCGACGTTGCCGGATTGGATGTCGGCATATTCCCTGTGCAGGGCAGACTTTTCGCGGTCAAGATTTTCGGCCTCAATGCGGCCTTTCTCCGCCGTGACGCGGGCCTGATTGCGTGCAGCATTGGCGTTGGCCTGCATTTGCGCTTGCTGGTATTTGGCTTGCTGATTGGCCGCGCTGTTTTGCGACAAGCTGGACAGTGCCGCCATGCCGCCCATTGCAACGGCCAGAGTTACCGGGTCCATGCCCATATTAATTGCCTCCCTTGCCGGAAAACGGCGCTATATCCATAGCGGTGAGGATAGAAAGAATGGTCAGCGGGGTAGGGGTGCGTACTTCAATTGTAAGCGGTGTGGTGTCTGTCCATCCGGCGCACGTTTCCATGTGCAGGTCAGTGCCCTCGGTATAGAAAGGAGCGGTCTGAAAGCTGCCCCCGCGTATCTGCCTGTCGATGATGGAATACAGGTTTGCGCCAAAGCCTGCCTGAAAGCTCATGCTGCGGTAAACACGAAAGCGCACGCCCGTAATCTTGCGGGTCTTGAGTACGCTTGAACCTTCTTGGGTGTTAACTTCCGGCAGGTTAAGGGCCAGCTTGGGCACATATTGTAGACCGACCAGTAAAGAGCTTGCCGGGTGCTTGAGCTTGAGAGAGCCGTCCGCCACAACAGTTAGGCCGTCAAGGGTGCTGCCGTCTGCAAATGCCTGCACCGTTTGCCCCGCCAGGTGGTCAAGGCCGAAGAAATCAGCTTTGGGCGGACCGTCATAGCGCAGGGCGCTATCAAGAAAATTGGCGTCTGCCAGGCTGTCACTGTCAAAAAAGGATTCAAGGCGCTCAACGCACAAACCACAGGGGCGCTGTATCAGCATCCACACCTGATCGTCAGGAGTGCCGGGGATGGTGGCCACGTCCTTGATAAAGCCGTTTGTGGTGTGGTGGTGCCAGCCCACAACCTCATGCTCTGGCATGTATGTAAGCCCTGCCATAGAGCCATCGGCCAGGACGCACCAGATTATACTGTGCGGCTCCTGCTGGTATGCCCAAGCTACAATGCTGGTATCCGCCAAGATGTGCCTGGCCAGCAAGTTGAGGTCTTGAGGCAAATATTTATCAGCGCTGTAGTTGTAGGCAAGCTGGCGCACGGACTTGCTGCCACGTTGCAGGAACAGCACGGAACCGCCCACAGACATGGCCTGTACAGCATCGTCGCCGCCTATGGTGGTTTGCAGTTCGAAAGATATGTTTGAGGGCGTAAGGGCCACGCCTTCGCTTGCTGCAAGGGTCCACTCGCTGCCCTCTGTGCCGAATGCCAGTGATTGGCGGTCTGGTTGCAGCCAGGTTATGCGGTTGGCCTGCGTTGATGCCAAAGGCGCGGTAATGGCATCATCGTCTCTGGGTGGGGTTGAAGACGCCATGATTTCAAAGTCGCCAGAGCGCGACAGCCATATGGTGATGGGCTTTTTGTTGCTGGCTGCAAAACCAAGGCGCTGTTGGTGAAAGAATACCTGTGAGGGATAGTTGCCATCGGCAAAAGGGTTTTCGTGCTTGGGCGGAGTGTCGGAAGTGTCGGCGCCAATGTTTTCATCGTCAAATGTGCGCTCTGCGCCGGATCTGCCGATGTATCCGAACACGCCGTATTTCTTCTTGTATACCCGGTAATAGGATGCCCCGGCGCTGGCTGCCCACGTTAAACGTATAATGTATTCCATTGAATCAAGAGACTTGGCATTTATGCTAAACTCTGCTGAGGGGTTGGATTCCTGCCCGGTTTCTTCATCCACAGCCGTGACAACATATGTATATGTGCGCGTGGCGTCACCATTGTTAGCGCCACGATCTACGATACTCCCCGCAAGCGCCGTTGGTGCGGCCACTTCGGGCACAAATGTAAGCGCACTGAATTGCCAATCATCATCAGCATAGCGGGAAAGCTTGCGCGGCTGATACTTTGAATGAGCGAAGTAAATTACGTCAGCGCTTTGGGCAAAGCGCAGGTTTGCGAGGTCTGCTGCGGCAAAGGGGCTTGCAAATTCTGCATCCACTTGCGTTCCGTCTGGCAGCCAGACACGCAAGATATTGTCGCCAAATTCAAGAACTCGGCCTTGTGTGGCGCTGAATACAAAGGGAATGAAGCGGCAGTGGTTGCCGCTGGCCATGCCCATAAACCGCATGCCTGGTCGACGGGTAACGCCGCCCTGGGGCATGGGTACAATGTTGTGCATGGTTTGCGCGCCAGTTTGGTATTTCGGCTGGTCAACGCGCCCACGCATGAGGGGGGTTGTCTCGCCACCGTTGAGGACATTTTGCAGATGGTAGACAGGCATTAGCCGAACCTCTCTTGAAGATAGGCTGAAGGCGTGGGGCTGGCAGGGGCTTGCGCGTCGTTATGCACCTTGGCTTGGTCAAGGGAAAATTCGTGCATTTCCAGATAGGTCTTGGCATTAACTGCGCCCTGCTCAACATGAGGGGAGATTTCCAGCGCAATGCGCCAGGCCAAGGCATCGGCAAAATGGTCGGGAAATGTCTGTGTGGCATCAGCGCTGACGTAGTGCAGCACAAGGCCTGCATGACGGCTGTGCAATGCTTTGCCCGCAAGTATATAATCATCGCAGGCTTGGCCATAACACAATGTAGAAACACCAATTACGCGCAGGCAATCGGGCGGTAACGTATAGCTTTTGAGGTTCGGCACTGAAGCTTCTGCCAGTTGTTCAAGGGCCTTGAACTTTGCTGCAAAGGTCCAGGGATAAGAGGCCAGACACAGATCACGTGCGCGGTCATATGCAGCATTGGCATGCTGTGCGGCCTGGCTGTCTTCATCGGGGGACGTTGCACCTGGAGCGGCAACGCGCATGAGGGCCGTGTTGATGATAGTTGTGCGGTTGTGGAGCATGGCCTATACCTCCGGCTTTGTGGGCCAGGGCGTCGCCGGGCCGCCGCCGTCCCAAGGTGCGCCTTCCTGCCGATTCAATGCCCGCAGCTCGGCACGGTAGGCACGATAGGCGGCCCGTCGTTCGTTATCAGGGTAATCGTCCATACCGTATTGGTCCGTGGCGGCAAGGAGGCGTTCGGCTTCAAGCCGCAAGCTTTCGTAGAGTTCTGTCTCGCTTGGCGGCGCAGGCGGTGTAAACGTAAGGCTGCCGTCCGCGTTGACCACCGTATTTGCAGGGCTAATAATGTTCTCATAGCCACGCATGCCAGCGGCTTCTATTGCAACATCGCTGACTATCTCCCACCCTGTTGCAATATGACTGTTGAGATTATCATCCGAGTCCACATTTATAACCTTGTTACCACGTTGGATTACCCACATTATAATTGCTCCGCGTAGAGTGTTCCAGCCTGTTTAGACCGTATGTTAATCACAACAGTGTCGGAGGTGGGCTTGACTGCCATGACATTCGTGGAACCCCATGTAGTGTATGTACCCATGTGCATACCTGTGTTCGGGCTATTCGGCCAGCTACCGAGGACAGCTCCAGATGTTACGATCGCCTGTATCCATGCATCTTGCGTTGCACTAGCGGGGACCCACACAAGTAGAAGCAGTCGCCCTACCGCTACATCCGTAAGAGTCCATTCTCCGGTTGTAGACCGGGAGCCTAGGGGCACTAGCTTGGTGCGTTCCCGTATTTGATGTTCCGCTGGCGCTGTCAGATTGTCTAAGGCTACATTGGCCTTGCCCGCCAGCGCTGCCATGTATGCCGACCAGTCAAAGACGCTGGCGTTGTTCTGTGAGCTGGCGAGGACAACGAAGTGGCGCAGGCGAACGCCATCTGTTTGTACTGTTGTAATATCATCCCGATACACACTACTAGCCCTGCTCAGATCAAAGGTCATTGCATGCGTGTTAACATAGCTGTTGGAGTTTCCGGCAGTCCCCTCTGGATCTAATTCTATTTCAAATACACCCTTAGTCCCCAATTTTACCCATTTTGCTATTGATGCATCCAGCCCTATTTTACCTGTTGCATTAGGAGCCCCGGCTTGCACACTGCGACCAATCTCCGCAGTGCTGGCGGCATGTGTAATAGAGTCACCATCTTTATACAGAGGGACTTTGAACTTTTTGCTCACCTGATCCAGCGCGAATTTGCCGCAGTCCCCCGTCAAAGCTACCTGCGCAGCAAACTCTGCATATGTGCAGGTAACAATCCTACCAGCGGCCAAGTAGTCCGTGTAGAATGTGGGAAACTGGGATTCCGTGTATTCCGCCGCATCAGGAAGCACGCAGCCATTGGGAACGTATCCGTCAGCCGCAAACATGGGTATGACACAGCCAATCAACGTAGTGCTGAGGGCGGTGATTCCTGATTCAACCGAGTCAAGACGGTCCCCATGAGCGTTCAAAATACCGTCTTGTTCAGTATTTTTTGTTTCTGTGGCTGTAACCCGCTCAACAAGATTATCCGGTACAGCGCCGGCGGCCTCTAAAGCGGACTGCGCGGCTTCAGATGCGCTTGCAGCGGCAGCATTGGCTTGTGATGCAGCATTGTCGGCGCTGGCAGCCGCGGCGTTTTCAGAGGTGGCGGCGGTACTGGCACTTGCCTCGGCATCATCGCGGGCGGCATAGACACCGTGCAACACTTCTTGCGGTGTTTCGTCGCTTGTGGCTGGCAGGACTACTGAGCGCGAAGCCATGTAGTTAAGCTGCTGAATCATCTGTACGGTGCGGTCAAGCTGCGTTTCGAGGGCTTCGGTGCTTACTGTGCTGGTGCTGGAAAAATCTGCTTCCTGGGTGGCGGGGATATTGGAGACTACGGCCAGAATAGACCCCACAGGCACAACGCCGGGCAACAGGTTTACCGTGCCCCCCTCGGTCAGGATGGTGACAGTATAATGTGTGCCAAGGGTAAGTTCTGTGTCGGCGCGGGCATCAGCAGACCAGAACACGGCCACATCCGTACCCGAGTAGATGCGGAAAGGAATGCCGTAAGACAACACTCCGTTAGTGACTCTATATCTGGCGCTTGTGGTGGTATCGCTTATCATGGCTGCCTCTTGCGGGGTGCGGCATAAGGCAGCCGCACCCCCGTATGTACCAGCGTGAGCTAGCGGGCTATGTAGGAAAGAAACACATCAACCTTTCCGGTTGCGGTGCCTTTAAGGTTCGCCTTTACAAAGGATTTGCAGTCAGGCAGCAGCATCTTGCCGATGGTCTGGCCGTCAACAAACGTACCAGCAATTGTGAGCTTGAGAGCAGCAGCCGGGGCTTCAAACGTGCCGTTCTCGGTGTCGCTTTCCTTGAAGGTCAGTTCAAGGCTGGTGGCGTCCACAGCGCCATTGGCACAAACGGTAATTGCCAGCGCGCCAAGGTGCTGACCAACGGCCAGGGCATCAGTGTCAGCGCCGCCAGTGGTGACGGCGAGGTTCTTGCCGAAATACTGGTCATGCCAGCGGTTTTCTTTGCCGTATTCAAAAGTCATGATGTTCGTCCTTGCATTATGCCCGTTCTGTGCCGGGGCTAGACCTTGGTTTCAGTGCCGTCAGCCATGTTGTAGGAACCAACAAGCTTGATGCCGTTGAGGTCTCCAATGGCGGTGGACAGGGTCTTGTCACCGTTGGAGAGCTGCAAGTATTCCTTCTTAATGGCGCTCATGGTTTTGGTGAGAATTTTGTGGTGCCCAAAAATGAACGTGTTGTTGGCAGTGCCGCGCACGTCGGCAATGGCATCTTCCAGCATGGTAAGGGTGGGCAGGTTGTCACCGTTAACGTTGACGATGGCGTGAACGGCCTTTTTGGGTTCCAGAAGCTGCCAGCCGAAGCGGCCCCGGTATTCTACGCCGTAGCCCAACACGCCCTCGTCGCTACGCAGGTGATACTTGTTGCCGCCGTTAATGGACGAAATTTCCAGCAAGCGGCCCTGGTTAAAGCCATTGGGGTCGTAAATGCCCACGTTGATCTCCTGATCAAAGCGCACCACCATGACGGTGTAGCATTTGCTGGTGGCCGCACCCTTTGTGACCAGGCCGTTTTGCAGGGCAGCCTTGCGCCAATGCTTATCAAAAATGGCAACTTCGGTGTCCATACCGGCTTGCTTGAGGATGGCGTTTTCACGGCGGGCAAAGTATTTATCCGGCCCGCCGTACTGCGCGGCCTTGTCAACGGAAACTTCCATTTCGCCGCCCATGACAGACACATAGGTCTGTTTGAGGTCGGTTTTGGCGTCAACGCTGGGCAGAGGAGCGCCAAGATCGACAAACGCGGCACCCTTGATGCCGGAAAGCACTTCTTCAACGTTCCAGAGGCCATGAGTGGCCCCAACAAATTTGAGGCTATCCAGAATGGGGGATTCCTCAGTGAGGTAGTCCACCAGTTCCGGGCGCTTCTTCGCCTTGTCGGCGGCAATTTCTTTGAGTGTCTGCATCTGGGGCATGACGTTCCTTCCTTATTTGAAGCCAAGGCTTTTATAGGTTTCTTCGGCGGATTCAGCTTTGTCGGGAGAGGTTGCGGCCTGGCCGGAGGAAAGCTGATCTTCAGAAATAAGCTGGCCGATGTGATGGAAGGCTTCCACCAGTACCGGGTTATTGTTCATATTGGTGAAGGCCAGTGTTTCAGCCAAACGCCCGCCCATATGCCTGTCGAGCGCAACCACGGTTTTGAGAGCTTGGGCGGTATTGGCGTCGTAGTTATGGCCCCACTTTCCGCGCAGATCGCTTTGGCCATTGGCAATCACGGTATCGGCAATCTGCTTGCTGGCCCCGATCTGCCAATCAAGCAGCGCCTGGGCCTGAGATGCGGTAATGCCGTTATCAACGCAGAATCGTTTGAAGTCGCCGCTCACAGCTTCATCGACCTGAAGGCCATCAGGATAGGTGAGCGCCACATCATCCGGCGAGGCTGCGGGGTTGTAGTTCAGCCCACGTTCCAGAATCTTGCGGGCGGATTCTTCGTCTGCAGCGTCCTTGAGCATGTCGCGCCAGGATTCGGGCAGGGTTGCTTTCCAATCGGCAGCAGGAGCTTCCGCATTGCCTGGCTGTGCGGGGTTGCCGTCAGGTTGTGCAGCCGGGGGCGCGGCAGGTGCGGGAGCCGCATTCTGCGGAGCAGGGTCGGACGCGGGCGGCGTAGCTTCTGGGGCCGGGTTGCCGGGGGTAATAATGTCATTCATTTTCATCCTCCTGGGGATTTATGTTTGTAGGGGCAAGGACGGCTACACCGGGCCCGATGCCGTACAGCCCGCAAAGGATGCGAGAGCAGGCTTCGGGGTGGGCCTGTGCGGCCTGCTGCAACAACTGCTCGGCAATGTTGCGCATGCGCATATCGTCCTCGGTGGTCATGAGGCCGCCTGCGCCAAGTTCGCGCAGCAGGCAATCAAACACGCGCACACCGGGTTCGCGGGAAAGGGTGTCGTGCAGATCGCGGCGGTACTGGTCATGTTCTGTCATTACACTTGCTCCTTGCGCTCGGCATCGACGTCCAAGACTTCGCCAGCGACTGTGCCCTGTGTACGCATGTTGCCAAGCTGCGCCGCGATTTGTGCTGTTTGCGCCATGTTTTGCTGTTGCTGCTGTGCTGCCTGGGCTTCGGCCCGTTGCTGGCGTATGGCTGCCACAACCTCGTCGCTGCGTATGATGGACGCGGGAACGCCAAGGCGCTGGGCCAGTTCGTCCACCACCTGGTCACAGTCGAGTTTGTCCACAATTTCAGGGCTGGCTTTGATAACGGGTAACAACAGTTCGAGCAGGCTTTGAATGGCCACAGCGCCGGATTGTTCAAGCATCTGCGCCATTGGCGACATGTACGAAACCTGCAAAGAGGCCCACTGAGAAAGGTTTTCAGGCGGCAGGGGCAGCAGGCCCCAGCGGTCAATCATGCCATACACGCGCTCAATTACAGGGGTAAGCACACGCGGTTCATAGGCTGATACGGTTGGGCCCATAAGCTCGGCTGCACGGCGGCGGCGGTCCATGTATTCGGTCATGGTCATGCCTGCGGGCCGTGTTTCAAGGCTCATGTTGGCGAAAATGTTCGCCTTCATGATGTCGTCAAGACGTAAGGCAATCTGGTTGATTTCTGCCTGAACAGCGGCAATGGCAGGGCCAAAATTGACTTCGTACAGGGCTTTCCAACCACTTGACCCGCTCATGCCTGCGGGAATGATTGCGCCGGGACGTCTGTCCACATGCTGCTTGAGGGTGCCGGGGGCCAGCATGGGCGGGTCAATCATCTTTTCAACGCCAACGGCCTTTCGGGCCTCCCAGCCTTCAATGCCGCGCTGGTCGGTCAGAGCTTCATCACCAGGGCCCGTGCCGTAGACGCCCCGCGCTTCTTCCCATGTGGTGAAAAAGAACGGCATTTCGTGGAAGCCGCCGACCTGAAGGAAGTCTTCGCCGCCGGATTCCTCGTACCAATATGAGCCAAAGGGCATATTGCGGCTGTCGATCTTCGTTGAGTCGCGCTCTGTGCGGGCGCGCACTATATGAACAACATTGATGGGGTCATACGGCTTGGTTTCAAGCTTTGACACTGTGGCGCTGCACAGCTTGTCTTTGCCGAAGCGTTTTTCCATGTCGGTGGGCGTCATGGTGACGCGGCGGGTGACACAGGACAGATTGCGGTCAGCATCAACAGCAACGCAGTATGTGCCGCATGTTTGGCAGCCAAAGCGTACAATAGTTTTCTGGCTGTCTTCGGCGTACAGGAGGGCGCAGGCGAAGCCCATCAGCTCACGGTTGAACGCATGAATGGCCTGGTAGAATCCACCAGCGGACAGAATGGCGCGGATTGTGGCATCCACTGTATCAACATACTCATTGCCGCCAGTGGCCTCTTTGTCTGCCCTTTGCATAAATGCGTGGCGGAACCACGGCGACGACGCCGGGGTTATGGCCTGGGTCATGCCAGCGGCGGCTTTGCCCAAGGCACGCTGGCCAGCATTGTTGAAAAGCCTGCTTTCGCGCAAACCTTCGCTGTCTTCACCCTTGAACAATCCACGCGAGGGCAACAGAAGGCGGCCAAGCTCCTGCCATTGCGGCAGGCGCTTGTTGCGCAGCCCTTCCATGTGGCTTACCAATTGCTTGGCTTGTTTAAGTGTCATGGCTGGCATGGCTATTACCTACGAGCTGCGGCCAAGCAGGGATGCGCCGGAACTGCCAACACTGCCCACAGTGCCCAAGGGAGACGTAAGCAACGTGCCGCCCATTTGCCTGCGGGCGCGGATTTTGCGCTGTTCGTCGTCGCGCACGTTGGTGGCTTCGGCTTCGTGCTCAACCTCACGGGGCGCTGCTTCTGCCTCGTACACCACAGGCGAAGGGGCAGACTGCCCGCCGCCAAAAATAGAACTGACTACACCGCCCATAGTTACCTCACAAAATCTTCACGCCGCAGGGTTGCCACAATGGCGTCACGGCAGCGGGAGGGGTTGTTTTTTGTGGGCATATGGCAGGCCATTGGCAAACGCAGGGGAGAAAAGCTGAATCCCCATGCTTTTGCGGCGCGGGCCACATGCCCATAGTTTGCGGGAAAGATTGCGGCCAGGGAGGCGAGGGGGCGCAGATCGAAAAGCCAGGCAATGGCCTGACTGCCCAGATTGCACCAATCCGCCCTGGCAGAATCAAAAATACAGAAATGGATGCAGCCACACAGGCCCATGACAGGGCTTACCCATACAGCGCCAGCAAGGGTAGTGCCGTTGTAGCCAAGCCCACAAATAGCTTGGGCCGGGTTAATGCCAGCCAACCAATCAATAAAGGTGGGGTCGGCCTTGTGCCAGAGCACCGCGTGGGCCAAGCCCTCGGTCTGCATCTGGTCCCACGGCAGGCGGCGCTGTTCCGGGCTTTTGGCTTCAACAAAGGTGTAGGCTACCATTGCGGCCCCTCTGGGTTATAGCCATAGAGCAGACCGAAAGTATTGCCCGATGCCTGTTCACTCATAAGGCGCTGTGATTCATACTGGCGGGCCAGCTCTTTTTCCACAGGGGTGCGGCTGTCAACAGATTCTGGGAATTCCATATCAACTTGCGGGTCAGCGGCGCGGGCAATGCAGTCAAACATGTCGTCATGGGCGCAAACGGGGAAAGAATCGTATTCTTCTTCTACAAAGATGGGCGTGAAGTTTCTTACAACGCCGTCTTCATCCACAAAATTTGAGACGATGGGCAGATAGAAGCGCCCCTGTTCAAACCACGGAATCAGGCGGCGAATGCGGTCAACCTTGGCAGTGCTGCCGCCCACTTCTTTAATGTTGAAGTGAAAGTTATCGCGCTTCATGACATCTTCTATGTGTTCAATGTCAGACTGCATGCCGTATTTTTCATAATAGGTGCAGACAGGCTTGTACTGACGCACCAGGTCGAACAGGCGCTTGGTGCGCTCTGTAAGATTGAGTCGCGCGCGCAAGCCGTGGATAAGATACAGGCATCCGTCTGCGTTCCAGCCGACAACAGCCATGACGGTGTAGTCACTGCTTTTTTTCTTGCTGCTGGC
Organism: Desulfovibrio intestinalis; assembly: GCF_014202345.1. Taxonomy (NCBI): domain Bacteria; kingdom Pseudomonadati; phylum Thermodesulfobacteriota; class Desulfovibrionia; order Desulfovibrionales; family Desulfovibrionaceae; genus Desulfovibrio; species Desulfovibrio intestinalis. Next base: position 312,406 of record NZ_JACHGO010000005.1, on the reverse strand, counting down.
CGGGTCAACCAAGATGGCCCGGTTCATGCCCTGCCAGTGGTCTTTCTGGCTCTGCCAGTAGCGCAGCCATTCTGCCTTGAAGCCCTGGGCTGAATCAGCCGTGGGGTTTTGCAACATCTGGCAAGCAAAAATGTAGGGGCCGAACTCAATGCGCTTTTCTGCCAGCCGCTGCGGAGAGAGGAAACGGGGGGTGCCTTCCATCGTGCCGTCTTCAGTTGCGGCATAGATGCGAGGTTTGACGCTACCGCCTTTGAGCAGTTCGGCGTAGGTATCAAACAGATGATAGCGGGTGCCAATCATGCGGCGGGTGCCGCCCTCGGCCCCCAGAGCATAGGACAGGCGCAGGCGTTCAGTCGTTTTTTTGATCTGTTCTGGGGTGTTTACTGATTCAGGGGTAACAACGTCGTCATAGACGGTTAAACTGAAGTGGCGGCCAATGGGCTGGCCTTCAACCACGCCCCAGGCTTCAACGGTCATTTCCTTGGCGTTGTTCTGCCGCTTGACCATGATACCATCGTCAAGGCTCCATACGGGGCTTTCAACTTCTGGGCGGGCGTAAAGCACGTCGGGGTAGCACTGCTTCATCACTTCATTGGCTTCAAACTCACGCTTGATCTGACCAAGAAACACTTTGGAATTGGGCCGTGTGTGGCTGAAAAGGCCCACGGTTATTTCAGGATCATTCAAAATGTCCTGAATTGTCAGGGCTACCGTGATAATCGTGCTCTTGTAATGTTCGCGCGCCCAAAGATCGAGATAGCCGTCAGGATTGGCGGCAACTTCTTTGCAGCGGTCAAAGCACCATCCATTATCCGCATCAGCACGGCGCATAAAACGGGTGAGCATAAAGAATAGATCAGCGCGGCCAAGGGCAGCCATAGCTGCCGTGACTGCCTGTGGGCTGTGCCGGTTAGCCTCGCCCAGAATAGTGGCGTAACCCCGTGCGGCTTCGTGCCTGTCAGCAAAAGGAATTATGCGGGGCGGCATTATGCGTCCCCCTGCTGCCCAGGCTGGCCTTGGGTCATGATGCTGTCGAAAAGGTCTTTCACGGTGTCGGGCATGGCAATAGAAACCTGCCCACCGTGCTGAATTTTCATATTTTCCCGGTACTTCTCGGGCTTGTGAGCCTTCAGCAGCACGATCAACAGCGTGTCTGAGAACTTGCGGACAGTGCCGACCTTCACGCCCTTATGGAAAACAGGCTCAAGCCAGCCGTCATATGCACGGCGGCGCGCCTCATCTTCCAGGGCAGACACACCAAGGGATTCAGCTTCGTCCCAAACCCCAGCAAAGGCTGGGTCTGCCTTGCGCTTATTGTAGAGCTGCGTCCTTGAGAGCTTGGCCTTCTTAGCGGCGCGCGTGACGTTCCCGCTCTCAGCAAGCGCGAGTAAAAAGACATCGTCCTTTTTAAGTGTCTTCTGAGGTGTCTTCTTAGTTGCCATCACTGGCCGCCATGATCGTCAAACAGCGTCTCTACGCTGTGCTGTATCTTCGCTTGCCCCCGAAGAATGACGCGGCGCAGAGTGCGCGGCACAGGCAGCCCCAGGCGGATCATGTGGCCCATGACAGAAACGGCATCTGTAGCAAGGAGGTAGGCACAGAACATGTCCAGCAAAGGAAGACTGATACCCATAGAGCGGGAAAGGCTGACGCTGACTGCACCAACCAAGGCAAGATAAAGGCAGTATGTAGGCAGCTTGAGAACGCCACGCCCGAACAGACGGCAGCTAAAGCGCCCTCGCCGCAAGGCCTCCGTCAATCCAAAGGCAAAGTCTGCTGCCCACATGGCACAGACCATCCACACCAGGACCACGTCCCCACCAAAGAACTGAGTGCAACCACCAACCACGGCGCTGATAGCGACCTTTTGCGGCCACCATGCAAGCAAGCTTTGCGTGTAGTAGGCGAGGCCGTCCACTGGCCCGACGTTGTGCTGTATCATCGGCCAAGCTCCACACTGTTAACCGCCTTGCTCCACGCTGATATTCCAGCCTTGTCAGCGTTGCTCTGGTCCAGAGCTTCGCTGTAGCGGGCAATGGCTAGCGTGGCAGCCTTGGAGTATTCGCGCAGGTTGTCAGTGCGCATTAGCGCCTCCGGCAGTTCCGGGTGCGGCGTTGGCTGCATCAGGCTTTCCGGCGGCGTCAGCGCCACCGTCTCCACCCGTGGGGCGCAGCCCGCGACGCAAAGCATCAAGCCAAGCATCATCAGGAAGATCATCTGATACGCCATTGATGGCGTCATATTTCGTCTGGGCATTTTCGTGTGCCTCCTGATAGAGCCTGTCCCGAAGTGATTGCGCTAAGCTGTCAGCCTGACGGGCGGCGCGGAAACTTGTAACTGTCAGTTCAAGCCGTTCAATTTCATCTCCAGCGTTCGACAGCCGCCAAGCCAAAAAGGCATTGGCAAGCAAAGAGATCATGCAAAGGATGACAAGAGCGGCCAGCGCCCGCATCACAGCCCCCGCACGTAGCGCCGCAGGGCATCCACGCGATTGATCCAGCCGCGCAGAAAAACTTGCTGGCTGGGGTTCTTGTCGCCAATGGTCTGGAAGAATTTTTCGCGCTCATCGAGCATGGCAGAGAGAGCTTTGTCAGTGTCAGCCATCTTCATTGCGGCACGAGTAGCGGGCCCCATGATGCCGTCCACTACCAGGGGCTGGCCGTAGGTCACGCAACGGTTGTAGCCGCGCTGGGCAAGTTTGATGGATTGGGCTGGGCCGCTGTTGACCGCAGCGTCATAGAGCACCACGGCAGGGCGCAGGGGAATAAGATCTAGCTTCAGGCGGTCCCAGAACTGCCAGCGGAAAAGGCTGGAGGCCTGAGTTTCGGTCAGGTCGATAATGACCTGGCGCGTGATAGGCAGTCGGATGCCCATACGCTCCAAGGTGTCTCGGTTGGATTGGGATTCGGCAGCGACGCCCTTCAGAAATGCAAGGCTGGCGCCGTATTTGGTTAGGCCCCCGCCATCTGCAGGATGGTCAGATTCTCCACCTTCCCACGTCGCGGTAAATTTGTGAGCAATGCTGAAATTGTCGGACACGGCTTACGCTCCTGTTTGAGCGAAAGCGTAGCATGGGGTTTACACGAGGACGGACTCAGGAGTATCTGAGAAGGTCTGAGGAGTATCTGGGGAGGGGTTGACGTTATTTAAAAATTACACTGGAGCTTTAAATGACACTTGTATCTGCTTGGTATAGTCGAAGTGAACAGGTAAGTAATTCTCTTATGATTGCTTCAGACAGTTGTCTAAGTTATGGAGAAAGATGGACATGTTGTCCAAAGATTTTCCCTTTAAATAGGAATGATTCTGCGATTTGCTTTGCTGGGTCAACATTTTTTGCTTTTCCAATAATTCTTCAAGTTATAAATATGATTAATATGCATGAAAAGATCATGAGTAGGGCTGAAGATATTTGTGATCTTCAATCTTTCATTATAGATCTGTTAAATTCAATGATGGAGAAGAGAAGTTTTTTTTCAACGAATGGCAAACAAGATCCTGATGTGCGTTTCTTATTTGCAGGTTATTCATGGAAGCATTCTGCATTTTATGCTTGGATTTATGAATATAAAGATGATAAATTTTCAAAAAGGCTTGTTATAGATTCAAGTGTTCGTAGTAGTAAACGCTTTGCATTTATTGGAGATGTGGATCGTGAAGTAACCACTGAAGATATACCCCGTGAAGCACAAATTGATCTTTTAAAGAGATTGAAAAAGGCTGGTAAAAAACCAAAAGAAATGACAATGGAGCCATTCGATGTAATAAGGAGTTACATAAATAACAAGGAAAAAACGACAATTGCTGGAAAAATACAATTTGTTAAAATTAATAGACACATGAATGTACAGCCTTTCAACATTATTTCTGTAGTCGATGGTAAGCAAGAGATGTCTCTTTTTGGAAGAGACTTATTGGCTCACGAAAAAAATAGATACTTAGCACTTCATGAAGAAACAAAAGACGTTTATTCATATCCTTTTAGCGAAAAAAAACTGCTATATAATGCTAGTCTCGGCATAGAAAAATAATTCTCCACGCCTGAAGCCTAGCCATCTCCGCACTATATCTCACTTTGCGCCCGTCGCCCTCAACAGCGATGGGCGCGCCTTTTTGTACCCATGCCTTAACAGTCTTTTCGCCCACGCCCATCTCTTCGCAGATTTCGGCCATGTTGCGCAGTATCTTCGGAACATAGCTCACCTGTGCCTGTCGTTGCTCTGTCGTCATGCTCATACTTCCTCCCGACTCAACCCATGCTTTACACGGTCCCGTTCTTCAGCCCGCTTGGCGTTGTTGAACCTGTCCAGATCGCCCACCAAATACCCGGTAATCCTGCGGGTGCGCTCAAAGCCCACTCCCTGTCCAACGAGCTTTGCTGGCCGTGGTTCCGCCTCAACCACAACGCGGTCAGGGTATGCGTAATCAAACATGCGGGCACTCCAGAATTTCAATCTCCCAGCGCGGTTCGTCGGAGTAGTATTTACCCGTGTGCGGCAGGTAGCCCACCACAAGCTTGTCGTCTTCCCAGAAGCGCAGTTTCGACAGACAGTCTTTGACGTGCTTCAGCAAATTGTCGAGGTCGGGCTTCGTGGTGGGGCGCACAACGCCTTTTCTGGCCAGGTTCTTAAACGTCTTTGTCTTGCTGGACGGAATTGGTAGAAAAGCCTTAACGCCCAGAAGCAGTTGCCCCTGAAACGGCTGTGTAGGCTGATACGGGCCGAGCAGGGTCATAAGCGCTTCTTCTTCGGCGGCCTGGCGCTTGTCCTTGTACGTTCTGGAAAAGCCATTCACCACGCCGTGACGCGCGCGCATCTGGGCTTTGGGTACGATTTTGACGACAAGTTTCACTGCATAACCCTCGACGGCTGCTGACGCATATTTTCAATAGCCGCCTGAGCTTCGGGATCACCCCTGAAAGCGGCAAGCACCAGGCAGCCAAGCTGCGGCGTTTTTGCCTCTGGCTCCAGCGGTAGGGCAGGCAAATCCATCTTTACAGGCCGTTCCGCATGCTCCCGCAACACATTCGCAGGGCAGGGAAAGAACGAAGATTTGCGCATGTGAGCCTTGCACGCGGCGATAAACTCTGAGTCGCTGAGGTCGCTGCAAAGCTCATCCCAAGTACTGACCAGCGCCCGCAATTCGTCAGCGTCCAATGGGTGCCGATAGGTCACGGCCATGCGCGCCAATTCTGCCGATATTCTCTGCTTCGTAGCCATGTGAAAACTCCTCGTCTGCTGCGGCGACAAATGCCGCCAATCCCTCAAGATTTTGTCTGTTCTTTTGCCCTTGCGTCCGTGCCACGGGCGGGCCGTCTCTGACCGATGGCGCAGGCTCGACAAACGGCTTATCGAACCAGCCCTTGCCGTTAAGCCACTTGGCCATATTCGGCACTTTGCCGCGCTGCCAGCGGCTATCTTCCTGCACGAGGATCAGGATTGCGTCCCTGATCGCGTACGCTTCTGGCAAAGTCCCGTTGCCATGCAGCCGCATCCACTCGCGCCAAGCTGCCTCTTGCCCTTGCTGCACAGGGTAGACCTGCCAGCAGGATTGGAATGCCCGCCATTGCGGATGCCCCTTGCTGGGGCAGTCTGTGCGCTTCGGCCCTGTGCTTTGTGATATCTCCGAGGGAGGCTCCGAAAAAGGCTGGACGAGTACAGCACTTCCAGATTCTGCCAGCTTCGATTTTTCAACGTCACCCTGATACTGTTCAGGGGTGATTTCTGGCACGGAAGGTGCTACGTGTGCGTGCGCGTTATCCCCCCCCTCTTTGTCTTTATGCGTAGGAGCAGGAGAAGGAGCAGGAGTCGGCGGGACGTTGGACGAACGCGCGACGGTCGTCGGACGGTCGTCGAGCGACCGTTGAACGCTAGTCAGGCGGTCGTATTCTTCTTTGCTTACGGCGTTGATGCCCGCCGCTTTCATCTTGTCGTAGGCTTCGCGGTTTGCGGTTGCCAATCGTGAGAACCGGGCCTTGTCTGAGCGCTCGTCTGCTTCGCTGGCCCATGAGTTATGGTCCTTCCAGTCATGCAAGGCATAGCTTCCAACCATATCGTCAATCCAGACGCCCAGGCAGTAATTGAAGAAAACTCGTTCCTCTCCCTGCCAGTCTGCGGCCATTTCTATATCTTCCCAGTCCATGCCGGAAAGATTGCCGTCTGGCCTGTTCAGTGCGGCCCACGACCAAAGAACTTGTAGAGAGCGCACACCTTCAAGCCCAAGACGTTTTGCCGTTTTGCGCGTTTTTGGATGCTGCCAGAAGCCCACGGAGAGGCGAATATCAGTGTTCATTTGCCACCCCTGGACGTCAGACCCCGCCGCCACTGGCTGAAGCTGGGCACGCCTTCGAACAAGGCTTTGATCTTGGGTGGGCAATCTGATTCAAGGCAGTAGCGCGCCTGAAATTCAGCCTTGGAAAGTTGGCTTTGCTCCGTACGGTCAGAGGGTTGCACATACCATTCGCCAAGCACATATATGCAGTACACAACGATATATGGGCGGCGCTGGGTTATTGCGCGCACGACATAGCGGGGATTAAATTTTGAGAGATCCATCACATATCCCCCCGTGGCAAACTGCGCTCAATGCCGCATGACGGAGCCGGAAAGGGTACATACAGCGCCTCGATGCCACGGCCTACGGGATGTGTTGGAACAGGCAAAGCCTTCAGCACTTCAAACCTGGCTGCGGCTTCTGCCGCGCCCTTGGCCCGTTCTTCCTTGCCCACGGCGTCAAACCCCAAAGCCTGAGCGGCGGCGATGCCTTCGGCCAATGCAGCTTGCAGCGTCTTGCCCTTGGGTAATCTGGAGTGATGCCCTTCCAGCATATGCAGCATGACACGCGCCGCTTGCAGGTATTTTTTACGGGTGCGTTGATCCATAGCTATTTTGCCTCCGCCTTTTGGATGAAGTCGCGCTCGTATCTGGTCATGCTCTCGTCCAGTTCCCGGTGGATGCGGGTCAAAAACTGTCGAACATATGTCGGATGCTCTCCTGCGCGCATGGATTCATGAAAGTCTCGAAGCATCTTGCAATCGTCCAGCATCTCTTCTCGAACATCGTCCTTGTCTGGTTCAGCTTCTCCGACCTCAAGCCTGAATCCAAATTTTGATGGCAGCCAGAGCATGGACATGGGAGGCTCTGCCGGGCGCTCCCCAACACAAAGCCTTGTGAGAGGGAACAGCAAATCAACCTCGACTTTCATGGCGTCGTCTGCGGGATCTAGTTTTCTGTATAGCGACGTGTAGGGCATCCCTAAGTCACGGGCTATGGCCTTCAGCGGTATTTCGCTGTCGTCCACCATCTGCGTGACTGCTTCACTGAGCAGCGCAGGGCAGTTGTAATTATTTGTACGCATATCAATTACTTCCTGTGTTATTCCGTGCAAAGATGGCCCATGTCAGAATCTGAAACCATACTATTCCGCGCCAGCATCACGCCAAAACGTGGCCGCCTGCTTGTAAAAGTCGTGACGCCCCTGCTTCCCAAGCCCCTGTACCGCAGTTATCCGCCAGAGATTGGCGAAGTCGCAGCGATAGAGCGGGCCGTCGGGCACGCCGTCGCGCTGTTTACTGCGCTTGCGCCTGCACAGCCGGTTCGGGTGACGTGGCAGGCGGTGTTGGGGGTTCAATAATTTCAAGTGACCCGCCAGCAGCTTCAACCATGCTCTTCACCAGCGGAAACATGATGGGCTGTCCATCCATTGCGCGGTAGACGGAAGAGCGGTGGACGCCAGCACGTTCAGCGAACTTTCCAACAGGCTCCCCAGACGACTTGAGGTATGATTGAATAAAAATGTCATATTTCATGGACTGATTGTCTCAATTTGGGAACAAATTGGCAAGTCAAAATCTCAGAAAAATATGTTGCAGTTTTGGAACAACCAAGGCAGATAATATGATTATGAGTACCTACGATGAAATTGCCAATGGCCTGAGGAAGTATGCCGAGCGGATTGGAGGAAAGGCCAATCTGATGCGGTTTCTTGACGCGAAAAAAGCGACTATTTACCGCGCCCTTGACGACGAAGACCCGGCGCTACCTGCGCCGGATGTGCTGTGCGAATGGCTGGACAAAATTAATGCCCAGGTTTCATTCCCCGGCGAGGAACTTGACGACTATGTCATGATCCCAAAGGTCAAAGCTGTAGCTGGTGCAGGGGCAAGCCTTGAAACGAATGGCGATGTCGCAGGGTTTTACGCATTCAGAAACGAATTTTTGAAGCGCGAACATATCAACGGTAAAAACTCCGTCATGATGGTGGTGCGCGGTGACAGCATGGAGCCTCTTATTAAGGAAGGTGACACCATCCTGATCGACCAGAATGATAAAACGCCACAGGACGGGCGCATCTTTGTTGTCGGCCTTGGTGAAGAGCTGATGGTCAAGGTTCTGCAAAAGATTCCCAACGGCTGGAATATATGCTCAATCAACGAGCGATACGCGCCACTTTCCGTGCAGGGCGATGAAATGGAAACATTTCGCGTTTATGGGCGTGTCAGGTGGTTTGGGCGTGTTCTATGATGAACGCTTTATGTGTATATGAACAGATGCGAGAAAAAAATGGCAAATCATAGAAAGACAATGCAGGATTCGTTGAATGGGCAACGCACTTTTTTGAGTGGTATCAATAACTCTGGTGATGAATTTCCGCAAATAAAATCAATATGTTTTAAGTATAGAGAGTATGGTGATCTGCCTCAATATTGTTATAATCGACAAGGAGATTGTGACAGAAATGGATATGAGGATATTATAGATAATAAATATTTAATTGGTGAATATTTAGATTGTAAAAATGAAAGATGTAATAATGGTGGGTATCGCATAAGGTTTATTATTCGAGAAATGGTCAGGAGAAAAATAGAACATCAAGATGGGACAATTTATTGTATCGGGAATGAGGGATCTCCAGGTGGTAGAATTAAAGGGCATATATGTTCAAATTATATAAATTACAAAATAGATATTTCTTACAGTTAGCGTAGTTGAAAAAAGTGCTTTTACTCGGCCCGAAGTTTTGCTCTGAGTCTGGCGTCTTAGGTATGGCAGTTGTTTTGAGGGCATAAAAGCGAAAGTTAGTCCCACCCCATATTTTTTATTTATAATAGATAGTTGAATGTAAAAATGTCGCAAAAAAAGCTGTTTTAGTCCCACCCCCCCCCCCCCTGAGTCCCAAGTTTTAATAAAAAACTAAAGGAAACAGAATGTTATCGAAAAAAGATCTCGAAATCCTAAGTGGAACACAACAGCTCAGTTTATATAAGATTGAAAAGCAGATTGAGCATGACGGCGTAGAGATGGGTGTCCTTGAAAATGGGATGCCTTATCTATCTGAAAATGGTTTAGCCAGAATGTGCGGCATAGATAGGAGGGCTTTAAACCGCTTAGCTGAAAACTGGATTGAGGAAAAGGAAAAACCTCGTGGAAAAATCATAAATTCAATTCTGCTAGAATCTGGCTACACGGATAACGATCTGTATCTGCCATCAAAGTTCGATAATTCAGATATTCATGCCTACACAGAGCCAGTTTGTCTGGCAATTCTAGAATATTATGCCATTCATAGCGACGATAAACGACCAGAAGCGATTCGTGCTTTTCGAGCTCTCGCAAGACAATCCTTCAGAAGCTTTATCTATGCTGCAACAAAATATTCCCCAGAGCAGCGTAAATTAGATAGTTGGAAGAACTATCACGACCGCGTGAGTATGTTAAAGGACGCTACGCCAAAAGGATTTTTTGGAGTGTTTAATGAAATGGCGATGATGATTGTTCCGATGATCGACAACGGGGTGTATGTTTCAAGTAAGCTCGTTCCAGATATCTCGGTAGGCCTTGAATGGTCCAAGCATTGGAAGAAAAATAACCTAGATGAAACGTATGGGCAGAGAACCCGCTATCATCATAGTTATCCAGACTATTATCCCCAGGCAAGATCGAACCCGCAGGAATCTTTTGCCTATCCAAACGCAGCTATTGGAGCATTTAGGGAATGGCTGATTGATAACTATGTGGCTGACAAGTTTCCCAAGTATGTCGTTTCAAAAGTTAAAGACATGTCTGTGTCGTCTAAGGATGCCCGCCTAGCGATAGCCGCGTTTACTCAAAAAAAGGAATTGCGACAATAACCCACTTAGCCAACTCAAGATTTTCACCGCCCCTCACCGAGGGGCTTTTTTGTGCCCGCTGATCTGCGGGATTCTCTCATCTGGAAAAATTTTTATCATTTTAGTTTCTGTATTGCAACAAATGCCTTGACCTATCGTCTCTGTTTTGAGACACTGGCTTTGCGAGACGGGAACGGCGGCGAAAACGCGAGGCACAGCCGAGCAAGTAGCAACAACGCCGAAACCGGGGAGCGCGGATTGAGCAGGATTCCAGAGGCCCGAACGACACACGGCCCATGCGGCACGGTGGATCAGTAGGAAACCGCGAGAGAAGCTCGGAGTAGGGGAACTGGCCCGGTGCAGAAGGGGCGTGGACGGGTAAAAGCGGCTGAAAATAAGGCCGCAGCGCATTGCGCACCGGAGCGACGGGGGCCGAACCGACCAACAAGGCCATGAATATCTAACAGGTTACATCGAATTTATTTCTGACCGCTCCGGCGCGTACCGGGGCGGAACTGGAAGAACTTCAAATTGGCAAGCGCTCCACGCTTTCCCTGTGTTCCCCGTGGTAGCGCAGGGCCGGGTGCATTGTGTGTCCGGCTTTTACATCTCCCGACATCCATGTCGGTTTACATACACAGGCCGGGGGTAATTCCCCGGCCTCAACTTTTACGGGGGCCGCTATGAGCGAAGAGCTTTACACGCCTGAGAGTGATGATCTGGAAATCCTCAGCTCAGAAAGAATCTGCGGCAATTGTCGCTTCTGGGATCGCTCAGAAGCTATGGCGGTCCCTGTGTATGACCGCAACGGCATCCGGCGCGGTGAGCTTGCCGTGTGCCCCTGCAAACGCGCAGCGGTTGAAGCTGATGCTGGCGTGTCCGTAACCCTTACGGCAAAAAGTGGCCGCTGTGACAATCACGCAGACGCCTTCGAGCCTGATTCTGATTTTCTCGACGAGCTGGCGAATCCGCCGTGCTGCAAAACTTACGGAATCCACCCCGGCGTGGACTTTCCGGCAAGCCTACAGGGGAGGGCGTATGTTTAATAATGTACAACTTGCATATTTGAGCGATTGGCTGCGCGCCGTTGCCTTGGCTGGCCTTGTCCCTTTGGTGCTGGTGATCTGCAACAGACTGATAGGGGGCTGAAATGCTGTACGAGCTTAATCCGCTGAAGAACTGGCGCGGCTGGCTGGTGGCTCTGATTTTGATTATTCCATTCGCAATTATTTGCACGCTCGACGGGCCCAAAGAGCAGGCGGCCTATGCTGAGGCTGCAAAGAAAATACAGATGGAGCGGGGGAGATGACCCGCTCAGAATGGCTAGCGTTGCGTCGCTCTGGGCTTGGCGGCTCAGATATGCCGTCAGTTTTGGGGGTGTGCCCGTATGGCGGTACACCCCTTGGAGTGTGGCGGTCTAAAGTGCTGGGCGCGCAAGACACAGAACCGTCCGCAGACATGCAGCGCGGTAATTTTCTTGAGCCGATTATTCGTGATCTGTACGTGAAAAAGACAGGCTTTCAAGTACAGCTGCCAACCCTTCAACGTCACAGCATCGAAACATGGGCCATAGCGAACCTTGACGGGTTGATTATTCCAAATTTGCCACAGCTTCCGGGCGTTCTTGAAATTAAAGCCCCTCGGCTTGGAAAATTCATAGCCTTTGAAGAATACGGCGTTCCGGCAAACTATCAAATCCAAGTGCAACACTACATGGGTGTGACGGGCTTAGAGTGGGCTGATTTTTGTGCATGGAACGCAGACGCCTTTCGGTTGCTCATTGTCCGCATTGAACGCGACAATGCTTTGATACGACTGATGTGGGAAGCTGGAAGGGAGTTTTGGGAGCGCCATGTTTTGACTGGCATACCTCCCGATGCAGGCAGTGCGCCAATGGTAAAACTTTCAAGCCTTTCTCCAACAGTCTGCAAAATGGATTCACCAGAATGGATGATGGCTGCTGGTGTTTGGCGAGAAGCAAAGAATATATTGAAAGAGGCAGAGGCCTATGAAGGGTCATGCCGTGAACAACTGGTAAAGATGGCCATTGAAACGGGGAAAGCAAAGGCGCGAGGCTTTGATGTATCCGTGAGTATTGACAAAAACGGCGTTCCGCGAGTGCGGGATAACATGAAGGAGCAAGCGGCATGAGTCAGGCACTCACTCCCGAAATTTTGAGTAGCAACGATGCTAACATGGTGGCAATCCAGCCACCGACAGCAATTGATCCGGCAGCAGTGGCGGCAGCTGAAGAGGCAAAAGCCTTGGTGCAGGCGGCCTATACGATGGCCCTGCATC